>CAYHFF010000013.1:0-14970 GCA_964355845.1 uncultured Candidatus Saccharibacteria bacterium | reverse complement strand
CTGGTGATACAGACAGTGCATATGTAATCAAAAGAGGAAGTTCAAGATCATTCTATTATGCCGGAATGCTTTTTATTAATAATACTGGTAAAACTGGCCTACATTCAGCTTCTATCAATAACATATTTGTAAGTGCATCTCCTACAGATTTTCTAAAAAGATTTAAAATTGATGAAAATAATCCAGCTTTAAAAACTAAACCAGTGTCACTTTCATCTGGTTTGAGTACAGGGAATGATCAGGCTACATCGACAAAAACCTTCCTCACCGTCACTAATCAAAGCGTTTCTGTGAACAATGTAGACAATGGTACAAATGCTGTGGAAAAAAATATTGTCACATTCAAATTCAAATTAAATAATACTGGCAACAGTGATGCATATGTATCCACAGATCCATCAAAAGCTCTAGCTGTCGCCTTTCCAACGGGTCTTAAATTTAAAATTTCAGTTGGATTAGTAGATAACTCTATATCTAGAAATGGCGACACAAAAGACATATACATCATACCTGCCGGTACATCAAGAGATTTCACTTATGTCGGTCTTCTCGATGCAAGTAACGGTGGTGGAGGTTATGGTAATGTTCTTATTACTAAGATATATTTTGGTGACAGTTCTTCATCACTTCAGAAATACAGTATTGATTCAGGGCTTGAGAAATTAAATACCGGGTTCATTATTTTAGATGGTCTGAAGTCTAATTCAAGCAAATCCTCTATCATAGTTACTAATCAAAGCGCGTCTGCAATGGCGATAGACAATGGAACAAAAGCTCCAAATCAGGCAAGTATTGGCTTTAAATTTAAAATAGATAATATGGGTACAGATGATGTATATATTTCAAAAGATATATATAAAAGTATTTCCGTACTAGCCTCTGAAGGTTCTGAACCTAGAATAGATTCTCTTAGAGTATCAGAGCCATCTGTAAGTAATGGCGACACAACTAACGCATATGTAATACCAAGAGGAACTTCAAGATCATTCTACTATGTTGGAATGCTTTTTGCTCACAAAGACGGCCTACATTCAACTTCCATCAATAACATATATGTAAGTGCGTCAACAGATTTTCTAAAAAGATTTAAAATTGATGAAAATAATCCAGCCTTAAAAACTAAACCAGTGTCACTTTCATCTGGTTTGAGTACAGGGAATGGTCAGGCTACATCAACAAAAACAGAAATATCAAAGAATCAACCATCGCTTTCAACTTCAAAAACTTTCTTTGAATCAGGTGAGAGAGTTGAAATAAAAGCATTATTACCAAAAAACACTACAAAAGTAGCATTGCGTATTAACTGTCCAACAGGTGTCACATTTACTCTTCCTGGACTTGAGTGTAATAAACTCATATCGTTGCCTTCTACATTTGGAGGTATCAAACCATTCTTTATAAATAAAGCAAATGAAGAGCAAAAAGTGGTGTTTAATATTTATGCAAACACATCAGACAGAGAAGGGTCCGTAGAAGGCTTTCCTCTAGTTATTGCTATAAACTCACAGAATTCTGGCAAAGCAATTGTACCACCACCAGTAGTACAAAATGTAGAAACTCCAAAGAGAACATCAATAATAGATTATTTCTTTGGTAATAAAAATGAGACAAATCCATCTCCATCTTCGAGTTACTCTCCTGTATACAATTCAAATAATACCAATTCAAATGCTAATTCATATGTAAAGATAGAATCGCCAAATGGAAATGAAACAATATACACAGGATCAACTTATAATATAGTTTGGACTGGTAATGTCAGTGAAAAACTGACTGGAACACTAGTATCTGATAGAGGTGTAAAATATGCGATTTTCCTCGGGCTAGATGGCAGAACTAGAAATGGAATATTCTATATGCCAGCTTCAATACCTTCTGGTAAGTATAGGATTTCTATACAAGAAGATAAGACAGGAGCATTTGATTTTAGTGATAATTATTTTGAAGTTATTGCTCAAAATTCAAATCAAAATTACACATCTTCGCCGTCATCTACATATACTTCATCGCCTTCATACACATATTCTCCATCGTATTCTTCAACATACAGCTCAACTTATAGCTCATCTCCATCATCTACATACACTTACTCTCCTTCATCTTCATACACATACTCACCAAGCTACACAACTTCATCATCAGCTAGCGCTACCTATACTAGCTCACCAAGTAGCACATATACATATTCTCCAAGTTATACCACTTCATCTACATATAGCTCATCTCCGTCATCTACATACACTTATTCACCAAGCTATACCACTTCATCAGCTAGCGCAACTTATACCTATACTAGCTCACCAAGCAGTACATATACATATTCTCCAAGTTATACTACTTCATCTACATATAGCTCAACATATAGCTCATCTCCATCGTCTTCATCATCACCTAAGGCAGAAATCAATGGAAGTGCTAGCTACACAGCGTCAATACTAGAATCTATTGCATCTTGGTTGAGGAGTTTATAGGTCCTGTATACCATGATTGACTTGTAAACGTCTATCATGATAGTATGATTTCAAGTTTGAGAAAGTAAATATCAAAATAGCGATTGGAAGCATATCCACCATCATGGTGTGAAAAGCTAACCAATCCCTATTTTGTTAGAAAAATTTTCAAGAATCGATAAAGCAAAATGGCAAAGAAATCAACAATAGCAAGGTCAAACAAAACTCCAAAATTCAAATCGAGAGTAGTTAGGCGTTGTTTCCGTTGCGGAAGAAAGAATGGTTATATGAGAGATTTTGACCTTTGCCGTATTTGTTTTAGAGAATTTGCTAATGAAGGTGTAATACCCGGAATAAAAAAATCATCATGGTAACAGATCCTATATCAGATTTCATAACAAGGATAAAGAATGCAAGCGATGCTCGCAAGGAAATTGTCTCTATTCCGTATTCTTCATTAAAAGAAAATATAGCTCATTCACTTATAAAAGGTGGATATGTGAATACTGTAGAAGTACATGGTAAACAAATAAATAAAACATTGGAAATAAGCATAAGCTATATAGA
Organism: uncultured Candidatus Saccharibacteria bacterium; assembly: GCA_964355845.1. GTDB lineage: Bacteria > Patescibacteriota > Minisyncoccia > Phycocordibacterales > PALSA-1337 > CAIOGI01. The sequence goes on along the minus strand of CAYHFF010000013.1, from coordinate 11,953 downwards.
CAAGAATCCGAGGATAAATGGAGTTCTAAGGATTTCAAAGCCATCTCGCAGAGTATATCTAGGAGCAAAGGATATAAGAATGTTTAAAAGTGGTTTTGGTAATACTGTACTTTCAACTCCACAAGGCATACTTCTCGATGTAGATGCAAAAAAAATCAAGATAGGAGGCGAGGTTTTGTTTAAGATTTGGTAATATAAAATTATGTCAAGAATAGCAAAAAAACCAATATTCATTCCAGAAAAAACAGAAGCATCATACGCTTCAGGTATTCTTACTATAAAAGGCCCATTAGGGGAGCTTAAGAAAAGTTTTAGATCTGAAATCAATATAGAAATAAAAGATAATACAATTACCCTTGTACCTATGAGACATTCACTGGATATACTAGCTCTATGGGGAACATACGCGTCTCATATCAGAAATATGTTGGAAGGAGTTAATAAACTTTTTGAAAAAAAGCTGATAGTAGAAGGTATAGGATTCAAAGCTGATATAAAAGGTAAGGAAATACATATGGCGCTTGGGTTTTCTCACCCGATTGTAAGATCTATTCCCGAAGGTTTGAAAGTTATATCTGAAAAAAATGTGATAACAGTGTCTGGTACGGATATTGAAAAGGTAGGGCAATTTGTCTCTCAAATAAGGGCATTGAAAAAGCCAGAACCATACAAAGGCAAGGGAATAAGGTATAGTGATGAGGTAATAAGAAGAAAGCAGGGCAAGAAATCTGTATAATCTGAATTAAATTACATTTATGAATACAAGTAAACAAAAACAATTAAAAATACTAAGAAGACATAAAAGGATTAGGTCAATACTAAGCGGTACAGCTTCACGACCTCGTCTTTCTGTTTTTAAATCACATAAATATATTTATGCTCAAGTAATAGATGATGTAAAGGGGCACACCCTCGTAATGTTTACTTCTATGAATGCAAAATCAAAGACTCCGTCTGAAAAAGCAAAGGAAGTTGGCATTGAGATTGCAAAATTAGCAAAAACCCTTAAGATTGATAAGGTGGTATTTGATCGTGGAGGGTATCACTATACAGGTAAAATACAAGCAGTTGCAGATGGTGCACGCGAAGGAGGGCTTCAATTTTAATAAATTATTATGGATACAGAAACAAAAATACAAGAGGATACAGAATTGACAGTAAATACAATACCAACTGTTACTGATATTAAAGTTGTTACACCTAGTACACAAGGTCAAAAAACATTTTCTAGAGATTCTAGACCTCCACGAGGTGGTTCTCGTAGACCTCAGAGAGCTGAGAGGGTAAAGCCAGAGTTTGATACAAAAATCATTGCTATTCGTCGCGTAACTCGTGTTGCATCTGGAGGTAGGAGATTTACATTTTCAGTTGCTGTGGTTTCAGGGGATAAGAAAGGAAAAGTTGGTGTTGGATTAGGAAAGGCTGGTGATACATCTCTTGCAATAGATAAAGCAACAAGAAATGCAAAGAAAAATATGATAAAGGTTACACTTTCACCTCAAATGACTATACCTCATATGATTGAAGCAAAATACTCTAGCGCAAGAGTTATGATAATGCCAGCGCGCGGTCGTGGGGTGGTAGCAGGGAGTGCAGTAAGAAATGTTATTGAGCTTGCAGGTATAAAGGATGTATGTGCAAAGCTTCTATCAGGAAGTAAAAATAAACTGAATATTGCAAGAGTTACAATCAAGGCATTGGAAAAATTATCAAAGTATTCAAGGACAATAAAACAATAATTAAATCACAATGCAATTTCATAATTTAATTCCCAAAACTAAGAATAAGAAAAAAATGCTTGTTGGTCGTGGAGGTAAAAGAGGAAAGACATCAGGAAGAGGTGGAAAGGGACAGACAGCTCGAGCTGGTAATAAAAAGCGTCCAGAACTTCGTGATTTTATAAAGAGAATTCCAAAACTTCGAGGTCGTGGTAAAAATTCAAATAAAAGTCCAAATGAAAAGCCTATAATAATCAATTTAGGTGATATAGAAGCGGTTTTTGAAAGTGGAGCTACTATCTCACCTTTAACATTGATTGAAAGAAATACTATTTCAACACAGGATGGGAGAATACCAAGAATAAAAATACTGGGATCGGGAGATATAACAAAGAAATTCATAATTGAAAATTGTATAGTCTCAAAGCAGTCAAAGGATAAAATAGAAAAGGCTGGAGGTATGGTAAAGGTTTAGTAAATATAAGAGTAAATCCTAAATGGTATAGTAAAATAATTAAATTAAAACATGAAAAAATTTTTAGAAAAAATAACTATAGTACTTAGGGATGAGACGCTTCGTAAGCGAATATTTTTTACAATCGGCGCTCTTGTCGTATTTAGATTACTTGCGGCGATTCCGATTCCTGGTATTGATGCATTGAGCTTAGAAAGACTACTTAACGGTAATCAATTTTTGGGATTGTTAGATATATTTTCAGGTGGAGGAATCTCCAGACTTTCTATAGTTATGCTTGGAGTAGGGCCTTATATTACTGGTTCAATTATCATGCAACTCTTGACTATGATGATTCCAAAAATGAAGGCAATGGTACAGGATGAAGGGGATCTAGGCAGACAAAAACTCTCACAGTATTCTAGACTTATATCAGTTCCACTCGCTATATTTCAAGCATTTGCATTTATTAAATTATTTCAAAGTCAGAATGTAATACCAGAGATGTCTACCATGGTGCTATTTGTCAATGTGATGGTTATATCTGCCGGATCATTGCTACTTATGTGGATAGGTGAGCTTGTCTCAGAGTTTGGTATAGGAAACGGTGTTTCACTTCTTATATTTGCTGGTATAGTAGCTGTATTGCCGGAGAGAATTTTTCAAATTATAGCAGGTTTTGATTCAAGCCAGATACCACTCTATCTTCTCTCTATAGTTATAGCTCTCATAGTGATTTTAGCTGTTGTGGTTATAACTGAGGCCGAGAGATCTGTGCCAGTTACATATGCAAAGCAAGTAAGAGGAAATAAGGTATATGGTGGAGTTTCAACATATCTTCCACTTAGACTAAATCAAGCTGGAGTAATCCCTATAATATTTGCTCTATCTATACTTCTTTTTCCTCAAATAATCTCTAATTATTTTATAAAATCAACAAATAACACAATAGCAGATATAGCATCATCAGTTTCAAATTTTCTTGGAAATGAATGGACACATGCGGTATTGTATTTCTTCTTGGTATTTATATTCACATATTTTTACACTGCTCTTACTTTTGATCCAAAACAAATATCAGAAAATTTGCAGAAAGGAGGTGCATTTATACCTGGAGTTCGTCCGGGAGAAGCTACTATGGAATATTTAGGTAAAATAGTAACCAGAATAACTCTTGTAGGAGCACTATTTCTAGGTTTTATAGCTGTACTTCCTCTTATTATCCAAGGGTTTACAGGAAATCAAAGTCTGGCAATTGGAGGTACTGCGCTACTAATCGTTGTATCTGTAGTGCTTGATCTATTGAAGAAAATAGATGCTCAAGTGTCAATGAGGGAGTATTAATCCAAGTGACTTTATTAAAAATTGAGATATAATGAGTTCATAAATAAAAATTATGACTCAAAAAACTTTTATATTTGTAGGACGCTCAGGATGTGGAAAGGGTACACAGGCAAAACTATTGATGGACTATTTAAAGAAAAACGATACAAAAGATGTATTGTATATTCAAACTGGATCAGAAATAAGGGAATTTATAAAAGGAAATTCTGAAACACAGAAAATGTCAAAAACAATATACGATATTGGAGGTTTGATGCCAGAATTTATCGCAGTATACATGTGGATAAAGATATTGGTAGAAAAATATACAAAAAATGAACATATAGTATTTGATGGAACACCAAGGAGACATCATGAAGCTGAAGTTTTGAATTCCGTATTTGATTTTTATAGTATTAAGAAGCCCTATGTGATATATATAGATGTAAATAAAGAAGAAAGTATAGAGAGACTTACAGCAAGAGGAAGATTTGATGACAATAAGGACGATATAGAAGAGAGGCTATCATGGTATGAAAGTGAGGCTGAAGTGGCAATTGATTATTATAGAAATAACAAGGACTACATTTTTTTAACTATAGATGGTATGCGTACTATAGAAGATATACACAAAGATATAATAGGTAGAATTGATACGAATTAAATCAATAAGATGATTAGAATAAAGAAAAAAGAGGATATACAGATATTAAAAGAGGGTGGTAAGAGACATGCAGAAATCCTCAATCATTTGAAAGGTATGATAAGACCTGGTATGTCTGCTCGTGCATTGGATGAGGAAGCCTATAGAATGATAATAGAAAAAGGTGATATACCGGCATTTCTAAACTATCAGCCACATAGCGCCAAGCGACCATTTCCAGCTAGTCTATGTGTTTCTGTAAATGATGAAATTGTTCATGGAATTCCAAATGAAAGAGATAAAATTTTTAAAGAAGGTGATATTGTATCAATAGATCTTGGTCTTATACATAAGGATTTAATAACTGATTCTGCTATAACTGTTCCTGTTGGAAATATTTCAAAGGAGTTAGAAACACTTATAGATTCAACTGAAAAAGCAATGTTTGCTGGGATAAGGGTAGCAAAGGGTGGAAATCGCGTTGGAGATATAAGTGTAGCCATAGAAAGAATCGCTCTTGCACATAAATATGGCGTTGTAGAGGAGCTTGCGGGCCATGGAGTGGGGTATTATGTGCATGAAGATCCTTTTATACCAAACTTCGGTGAGGCTGGTAAAGGTGAGGTTTTGAAGCCCGGTATGGTAATAGCGATAGAGCCAATGTTCAATCTCGGATCTAGACATATAAAGCTTGATGATGATGGTTATACATATAGAACAAAGGATGGTAAACAAAGCGCGCATTTTGAACATACAATATTGATTACAAAAGGTGATGCGGAGATTTTAACAAAAATTTAACTAAATATAGTATTGAAATTTAAAGACTATTTAATATAGATATAGACGAAAGTCTATAATAGTTTCTTGATGACATTTTCCAGTAAAAAACTATTGTATTATAAATTAGTAGTAATATAATTATAGAAGGTTACAGAAGTATTAACTCTATAACTTTTAATTTGGGAGATCAAAGAGTTCTCGTAACTCATATTATGTTGCATCTTGGTGTTAACATTGAGATCACCCACCTAGTAAACCACTAGGCTTAATACTTTTGTAGCCCATCAAAAACATCTAAATAATTTCAAATACCATCTGCCAATACGCCTATACATTGTGTAGGTGTTTTTGTTTATATACTAAGATATAATGTGTGTAATGAATAATATTAAATTGGCTATTATCACGCTTTCATCCTTGATTTCACTTTATTTAATTCATATTTATGGAATATCAAAACATCTATATGTAGGTATTTGGTATTATGATTTAATCGCACATTTTTTAGGAGGAATATGCTTGGCATTGTCGGCATTATATATACTGAAAAACCCAAAGTATATTATATTAATAACATTTATACTTGGAGTAATGTGGGAAATATACGAATGGTATTTCAATTTGACTGGACATCCATTTGGAAGTTATGAATATAATTTTGATACAATAAAAGATTTGATTATAGATACAATAGGCGCTGTTTTTGTCTGGTATATTGTAAGTAGAAATAAAATACGAAAATAATATGAGTATTTATATAACATTCTATAGTGGTGTTGGAAGTGTGACTGGGGCAAATTTTCTTTTAGAACTTTCAAAAGATAATCAAAGTCAAAGATCAACCAAAATTTTGGTGGACTGCGGACTAATACAGGGAGACAGAGTAGCACAAGCTCGAAATAGAGAAAAATTTGCCTATGATCCAAAAGATATTGATATGCTTTTTGTAACTCATGCTCATTTGGATCATGTTGGCCGTATACCGAAACTTGTAAAGGATGGTTTCACTGGAGTGATATATTCTACAGAAGAAACTATGAAATTGGCTGAACTTATACTTACAGATGCGCTAAGTCTTTTAAGTAGAGATGCTATAAAAGATGGATTGGAAGCATTATATGAAAAAGATGACATGATAAAAGCATTTAGTCTCTGGAGAACTATCCCATACTATACAGAAACAAATATTGAGCTCAATGATGATTCACAACTGACCGTTTATTTAAAAGATGCGGGTCATATTCTTGGTTCATCAATGATTCAATTTAAATATAATAATAAAAATATTCTATTTACTGGAGATTTGGGAAATAGTCCCACACCATTGCTCCGTGATACGGACTCTATATCAGGTTCCGAATATATAGTCATGGAAAGCGTATATGGAGATAGAAATCATGAATCTAAAGAAGAAAGAGAAAATAAATTAAAAGATATTATAAACAATACAATGGCTCGTGGCGGAACATTGGTAATACCCGCATTCTCACTTGAGAGGACACAAGTTATACTTTATGAAATAAATAAATTAGTGGAGTCAAAATCAATTCCTCAAGTTCCAGTATTTATGGACTCACCGCTTGCAATAAAGGTTACTGATATATATAAAAATAGCATAGATCTTTTTAATGAAAGAGCTAGAGGGGAAATAAGTGGTGGCGATGATATATTTAATTTCCCAAAACTTTCATTCACTGTGAGCTCAGAAGATTCTAAAACCATAGATCATACAAAATCACCAAAAATCATAATAGCAGGATCTGGAATGTCAGTTGGCGGAAGGGTAATACATCATGAAGAAATGTATCTTCCAGATTCAAAAAACACTATTCTCCTAGTCGGATATCAGACACTTGGATCTACGGGCAGGTATCTACTCGATGGAGAAAAGGAGGTAAATATTCACGGTAATACAATAAAAGTAAAAGCAGAAATAGAATCAATACTCGGGTATTCTTCACATAAAGACTCTGATCATTTATTGGAATTTGTGTCAAACGCAGAGAACAGTGCAAAGAAAGTATTTGTTGTTATGGGTGAACCAAAATCATCACTTTTTCTAGTACAAAAAATAAGGGATAATCTAGGAATCGATGCTATGTATCCTGAAAGACTAATGAGATATGAGATTACATAACCTTGCGAACAATAGCTTCAAATGATTTTGGACTCTCACTTGCAAGGGTAGAGAGAATTTTTCTATCTATTGCTATATTTGTCTTTTTCAATTGACCCATGAATTTGCTATATGAAAGAGGGGTGGGAAGATTTCTAAGTGCCGCGTTTATTCTGACATTCCACAATCTTCGAAAATCACCCTTTTTATCTTTTCTATGAGCAAAGGCATATGCACCAGCATGAGAAATCGCTTCATAAGCATTTCTTTCATTTTTACTTCTTCTAAATCTATAGCCTTTTACTTGGCTTAGAATATTCCTTCTTGTTTTTAAGGCATTTACACCCTTTTTAACCCTTGTCATTGTATTTATTTATAATTATGAATTTATTAAAAACCTGCTCTTTTCCTTTGCAGTCATATGAAATGGAGTAGAGCGTTTCTTTGCAAGTTGTGAGCGTCTGCTTTCTTTTGAATTGAAATGATTTTGACCAGTAGAACGAGCAAGAATTTTGCCGTTTCTTGTTATCTTTAATCTCTTTAGAAATGATTTATTTGTCTTCATTTTATTTTTATTACTTTTTCTCAATTATTACAGACAAACCTTTGAGACCTTTTGCTACAGGGCTCACTATCTTGTATTCAGATGTTATTAATTTAAAGAGGCGATCCATTCTTTCTTTATGGAAATTAATATCCATATATTTTGATCTACCACTTAAATATAAATCTATTTTCACTCTATGACCCTCCTCAAGCCATTCTGACGCTTTTTTAGCTTTTAGCTCTAGATCATGATCTCCAGTTCCGATTTTGACCTGAATATTTTTCAAATCTGATGTTACAGTACGGGATTTTGCTACTTTTTGCTTTTTCTTTTCGTCATATTGAAATTTACCATAATCCATGATTTTTGCAACTGGTGGAGTGGCATTTGGCGATATTTCAATGAGATCAAGCTTTCTAAGCTGTGCCTGTATCAAGGCTTCAGATAGTGTGATAACTCCAAGGTTTTCTCCTTCATCAGTTATTACTCTCAATTCTGGCGCCTTTATTAAATTATTTATTTTTATTCTAGTATTACTCAAAGTATTTATTTGTAAGGTATTTATAGCATTGATATTAAAAAATATCAAGGATATAGCCATTATAGAAAATCTCTTACAAATCTGACAAAGAATCCGGTGAATTTTTCTATCCAATATCTACTTTTCCATTCACTAAATGTAATCTCTTTAGTTTTATGTAAATCATCTATAAAATGCGTAAGCAATTCATCCGCAAAATCTGTATTTGTACTCACTAGATTACCTTCAAAATTATACAATAGACTTATCGTATCAAGGTTAAGGGTACCTACACTTGACCATTTATTGTCTATTATTATGGTTTTACTATGCACTATCTTATCTTTATAAAGATAAATTTTAATACCATCTTTTAGCATTTTATTGAAAAATGTTCTTGCGCAAAGGTCTACAATGGGGTGATCTGTTGATTCTGGTATGATGATTTTTACCCTGACACCACTTCTTGATATTTTTCTTAATAATTTATAGAGCTGTCTAGTAGGCACGAAATATGGAGTAGTTATATATACATATTCATTTGCATCTCTTATCGCTTTCAATACAGTATTGTACAAGTATCTTTTGCCTGGGATTGGGCTATTTGTAATATATTTAAATTCTATACTTTTGTTATAAGTACGGTCACTCTGTTCAATAGGTGTATCTTTTTTTTGAGCTTCATACCACATTTTTTGAAATGCATCTTGCATTTCATTTACTGCTTCTCCATCAATTTTTACAACTGTATCTCGCCAATATTTCATCTCATCAGATACACATATACTTCCTGTAAAACCTATTACTCCATCTATCACGAGGGTTCTCCTATGATTTCTTAGATACCAGCTTTTATAATTGTGTACTTCATAGAAACTAGGGAATAGAGTTTTGTAAAAAATCAATTCAATTCCTTTTGATTTCAATTCCTCTATTGTTGATGAACCAAAGAAACTAAAGCTACCTACAGCATCCCATAAAAATCTGACTTTCACACCTTTTTTAACTTTCTTGCTACATATGTCAATAAATTTTTCCCCAATTTCATTTCTTATAAAAATAAATTGCTCAAGATCTATGCTTTTCTTGGCATTTTCACATGCATCAAGCATTGCCTCCCAGCCATCTTCACTATTTGTATACAGTTTCCAACCAATTTCACTAGTATTTACTCTATTTGTTTTTATCATAGTCCTTTAGATGACAATTTTAGCACTTTTTGCTATAATTCCATAGTAAAATAACAAAATATGTCTAAAAAAGATGAAGCACAGGATCAGGATATAAAGGAAAGAGATGCTGAAAGAGGTATAGTATCAAGAAATATAAGCACAGAAATGCGTGAGTCGTTTATCGACTATGCTATGTCAGTTATTACTGATCGTGCTCTTCCCGATGTTCGTGATGGTTTGAAACCAGTTCATAGGAGGATACTATATGCGATGCATGAAAAGGGACTTACAGCTTCGGCAAAGTTTCGTAAATCTGCTGTTGTTGTCGGAGATGTGCTCGGAAATTATCATCCACACGGTGATGTTGCGGTATATGATTCTATGGTTGGTATGGCACAGGATTTTAAAATGCGCTATCAGCTCATACAGGGTCAGGGAAATTTTGGAAATATAGATGGTGATCCTGCAGCTGCAATGCGATATACCGAAGCAAAAATGTCCAGATATGCATCTGAACTTTTAAAAGATATGGAAAAAGATACTGTAGATTTCCATCCAAACTACGACGGCACAAGAAAAGAACCTTCTGTACTTCCCACATCTGTTCCAAATCTCCTATTGAATGGCACATTGGGTATTGCTGTAGGTATGGCTACAAATATTGCGCCACATAATCTAAATGAAGTTGTAGATGCTACTACATATCTTATAGAAAACAAAGACGCAACAAATGATGATTTATTCAAATTCATAAAAGGTCCGGATTTTCCTACTGGAGGCATAATGTATGGAGAAAAAGATATTCATCATGCATATTCAACTGGTCGTGGGGGAATAGTAGTGCGCGGTGAAGCAGAAATAATAGAAGATAAAAAGGGATTATTCCAAATAGTTATTACATCTATTCCGTACAGAGTAAATAAATCAGATTTGATAATAAAAATCGCAGATTTAGTGCGGGATAAAGCAATAGAAGGTATAAAAGGTCTTCGTGATGAATCAGATAAGGATATGCGTATAGTAATTGATTTAAAAAACGGCGCATATCCAGAAAAGGTTTTAAATTTTATTTATAAACATACACAACTTGAAGAAACATTTCATGTTAATTCAGTAGCGCTTGTAAAAGGCATTCCGCAGACATTATCTATCAAGTCTTTTCTAGAAGAATTTGTTACACATCGTGTAGAAGTTATTCGTCGTCGCACTAAATTTGATTTAAATAAAGCAGAAGAAAGGGAACATATTTTAATAGGTTTGAAAAAAGCATTGGATCATATAGATGAAATCATCACCCTTATACGCGGTTCAAAGGATGCTATAGAGGCGCATGCAAATCTGATGAAGAAATTTAAATTTTCAGAAAAGCAAGCAACTGCAATTCTAGAAATGAGACTTCAGAAACTTGCAGGCCTTGAAAGGAAAAAAGTTTTAGATGAATTAAAAGAAATACAGGAACTTATTGAAAAGCTGAAAGAGATTCTGGGAAGTGAGAAGAAAGTTCAAAATATTATAAAAGACGAACTCACAGAAATAAAGGCAAAATATGGAGATGAGAGGAGAACAAAGCTAATTCGTCATGGACTAAAAGATTTCAATCCTGAAGATTTGATACCAGACGAAGAAAGTGTGCTCGTACTTACAAAAGGTGGATATATAAAACGCACAAATCCAGACGAGTATAGACAGCAAAAACGCGGTGGTGTGGGCGTTGTAGATCTAGATACAAAAGAGGAGGATTTTATAACGCATTTGATCTATGCTAATGCCCATAATGATCTCTTATTTTTTACAGACAAGGGCAAGGCGTATCAGATAAAAATGTATGATTTACCAGAAGGAAAAAGAGCCACAAGAGGCAAGTCTATCATGAATTTTCTCTCACTTGCTGAAGGTGAAAAGATTACTTCTATTTTGCCAATGCCAAAAAATAAAAAGGAAGCAGATGGACTCTCTCTTATGATGGTTACAAGAGAAGGAACAGGTAAGAAAACATCAGCAAAAAATTTCCATGATGTGCGTCGTTCAGGACTCATAGCTATTACACTAGATATAAAAGATGAATTAATCTCCGCATCATTTGTCTCAAAAGGAGACAGTGTCGTCATAGCAACTCGCGATGGACAATCTATAAGATTTGATGAAGGTGATGTTAGGGAAATGGGTAGAAATGCAACAGGAGTGAGAGTGATAAAACTTGCAAAAGACGATGCTGTAATAAATGCAGATATTGTTTCAAAAGATGCAAAAAATCCAAAACTATTTGTAATGGGTGCAAATGGTTATGGTAAAAAAACAAAATTAGAAGAATATAAAATACAAAATCGTGGAGGTTCAGGAATATTAACTATGAATATAACAGACAAAACTGGTCCGCTCATATCTTCAAAAGTAGTGACAGAGGAAATACAAGAAATGGTTGCAATGTCAAAGAAAAGTCAGGTTATAAGAGTAAATCTGAATGAAATACCAACATTAGGTAGAGGCACACAAGGGGTGAGAGTGATGAAGTTGAGAGATGGGGATTCACTCGCTTCACTTATCTGTCTATAACAGGGTATAATATACTCATGTTCTCTGATCCACAAAAAAATATAGCGCAATTCGGAATTGACTATGGAATGAAAGTGGTTGATCTAGGCGCGGATAGCGGATTCTATACTATTGAGTCTGCAAA
>CAYHFF010000012.1:4929-14987 GCA_964355845.1 uncultured Candidatus Saccharibacteria bacterium | reverse complement strand
TATAGACTCTGTAGCAGCCCTTACTCCAAAAGATGAAATAGAGGGAGATATGGGGGCATTCCATGTTGGAAAGCAGGCAAGGCTCATGTCACAAGCATTGAGAAAACTCACTAGTATAGTAGCAAAGTCAAAAACTGTAGTTATATTTATAAATCAAATAAGAATGCAAATAGGTGTGATGTTTGGAAATCCAGAAACAACTCCAGGAGGAAAAGCGTTAAAATTCTATACATCAGTCAGACTAGACATAAGGAGAATCGCACAGATTAAAAAAGGCGAAGAAATCATGGGTGGGAGAGTTAGAGTTAAGGTGGTTAAAAACAAAGTAGCTGCGCCATTTCGTCAAACAGAATTCGATCTGATGTACAATGAGGGAATATCGCAAGAAGGAGAAATCATAGCATTAGGTGAAAAAATGGAAATAATCAGTAAATCAGGAACATCGTATTCATATAAAAAAGGTGATGAGGATATAAAGCTAGGTCGCGGATATGATGCAACAAGACAATTTCTAAAAGAAAATCCTATTATCAGAAATGAAATATTAAAGAAAATCCGTATAGAACTTGCGCAAGTAAAATAATACTGTAATATGGAAATACTATGTCAATGTTGGAATACAATGAAATTGTAGAGAGGAAATATATTGTTTTAGAAGGACAACCATACGAAGTTATTACCTCGCATGTATTTAGAAAACAGCAAAGAAAACCTATAAACGCCACAAAGCTCAAGAATCTTTTTAGTGGAAAAGTCACTGAATATTCATTTCATGTATCAGAAAAAGTTGAAGAGGCTGAAATAGAATCGCGAGAAGTCAAATATCTCTACGAGAATAAAGCCAAAGAAGAATATTGGTTTTGTCTACCTACTGATCCGAGTATAAGATTTAATTTTATTGGTGAAAAAATTGGTAATCAAATAAAGTTCATCAAACCAAATACAATTATCACGGAATTAATGTTCAGAGAAAAGACAATAGGTTTTAAACTGCCTATGGTTGTTGAACTGAAGGTTACTGAAGCACCACCAAATATAAAAGGCGATAGCGCAACAGGTGGAAACAAGCTTATAACACTTGAAACTGGTGTATCAATAAATGCCCCATTATTTGTAAATGAAGGAGATACAATAAGGGTAAATACCGAAACAGGAGAATACAAGGACAGAGTTGCAAAATAGACAATAGACAGACTATCTAGCTACATAAGGGAGTAATCCCATGAATCTAGCTCGCTTAACAGCTATAGCTAATTGCCTTTGACTGCGTGCACAAACTCCCGACTTCTTTCTACTTATCATACGAGCATGAGGATTGAGAAATTTCTTTAGAATTTCTGTATCCTTATAATCTATATACTTAATATTGTTTTGTAGAAAATAACACTGTTTATTCATATTTTTTAATTATTTTAATAAATTTAATTTCTAAAATGGTATATCATCAGGATTTATCTCTTCTTCAGGATAATCAATAGTATCTGCTGGAGCATTATTCTTCACAGTCTCATTTTCCTCTCCAGCTTCATCCTTTGTTGATTCCTTAGATTCGACTTTAGGAGAACTTCCGCCTGATTTTGGACCAAACTGCACTCTATCAGCCACTATTTCAGTTCTGTATTTTTTCTGCCCATCTTGACCATCCCATGATCGAGTCTGCATTCTACCTTCTACAAATACCCCTGAACCTTTTCTCAAATACTGCCCAGCAACCTCTGCTTGTCGTCCAAAAACTACAATATTATGATAATCCACGCTTTCTTTCTTTGCGCCACTTTGATCCTTCCATACACGGTTTGTGGCGACACTAAATGAACAGACCTTATAGCCTGATGGTAATGCTTTGACTTCTGGGTCTCTGGTGATATTCCCATAGACCATTGCTTTGTTTAAATACATTTTTTTTAAAGTTAAGTTAATAAAAACTAAACCTCTTTCACCATTGCTTCTATACTCTTATCCATCTCCTCGATTGACGCAACTGCTGGAATCACCTCTACTGCTCCATCTACAATAGCCTCCACTGCAACTGACTCTAAAGGAGTTTCTGGTGCAGGTACTGCAGATTTCTTGCCTAAATATGTATTTTCTCTAATTGTATTTACGAGTAATATACGAAGTACATTTTGATTTTCCTCAAATAACTTCTTTACACTCTCAATCTCTTTTGAAGCAAGCTCGAACTTGAACCAACCAAAATAGCCCTTATCAAATCTGTGATTTGCTTGTCCTATTTTCTTTATCATAGTATACGCCAAAGTTCGTAGTTCTGCTGTTTCCTCCCCTATAAAATCTGCCTTTTTATTTGACAGAATTTCTTTTAGTTTTGAAACTTCAGATTCTACTTTATCTTCAGGAATACTTGATACAAGCAAATACCCTATTTCATAAACCTGTAACTTATCTTCTCTTAGATTTTCCTTCATTATTTTTTATACCTATTGGTAATAGTGACAGTAATTTACCCTAAATACAATTGATAACTCACAATTATATTGATTAGTAAAGCATGACCCGTGCGAGTCAGGACTGTTCACATTTTTTAGTTGATAATTTGCACGTAATTACAGATTATCATGTAAAAGACATAAAATCAAGAAAATTTTAAAGAACAGTGAAGCCATGGTGAAATGGCATTATTTATAGTAGCAAATTGAAATGAAATCATAATAAAATTAAAATAAAATCTTAATGAAATTTTTATCAAAATTTTATTTTATACTGAGTATTTATAATGAAAATAACTTTTTAGCATTATCCACAAGATGTGGTAATACTATATCTCTATCTTGATTTCTGATTTCTGCTATAGTATTTGCAATTTCTATCACATAACTTGGCTCATTTCTTTGCATATGTCCCCTCTTCCTATACGGCATTGGAGTTACATAGGGCGAGTCAGTCTCAGACATTATCATATTCAGTGGAGCATTTCTTATAATTTCATCATAATCTCTTGCAAAAGTTATAACTCCGGTAAATGACAGTCTGAAACCTATATCTAAAAAACTCTTCCCTTCTTCCCAATTTCCAGCAAAAAAATGTGCATTGCCGGACACCTTTGCATGCTTTTTTAAAATTAGAATAGCATCTGTATACGCATTCTGTTTTCTATCAATACTATTTCTAAGATGCAACATAAGAGGTTTATTGACTTCATTTGCTATTTTTATCTGTTTTTCAAATACTTCTCTTTGAATTTCTGTATTTATATCCTTTTCTAATTCAGATTTATTCCTAAAATAATCAAGACCACATTCACCAATTGCGACTACTTTCTTGTTTTCAGCCATTTTTCTATATCTATCAAAATCAAATTTTCCATTTCCAATTTCACAAGGTATATCAGTAGGATGTAAACCTATTACAGCCCATATATCTTCATTCTCCTCCGATATTTGTATCGCTTTTTCTGAAGTTTTAAGATTTGTTCCTACTACTATCATCCCCACTTCTTTTTCTTTTGCCCTATCTATTACCTCTTTTAGATCAAAATCATAATCATCAGTGTTTAAATGACAATGAGTATCAATATATTTCATTTTTATTTATTACCAGCTTTTATTTCTAAAAAATTCTCACTTTTATATTCAATTTTATTTGTGCCGGTAAAAATATTTTTTATACCATTCAATCCATTTAGTACAGATGCAGTAATAGATGATACTGGAGATTCTACTATACTATTGTTTAAATTATTTTTATCGGTCAAGACAGAGGATTCGGTGAAATTATAAGAAACAATCCAACCGATAAATAGTAAAGATGAAAATGAAAATGACAAAATAAAAGCAAACCTCTTTCTTATATATTCAGGCTTTTCTTTCATATTTTCTATAAATTGAATTATATTCATATATAAAAATGTGACTATAACTTATACCTAATTGATTTAATCTTGGGATGACTGCAATAACATTATATCACCCTCTTTACCTTCCAAATCTTTTTTCTTCAATGTCAATTTGACCTCAGGATTTGGATTTTCACCTGCTTCCTTTAGAAAAATCTTTAGCGCATCCTTCATACCTATATCTCCATAATGCATTGGTATTATTATTTTTGGCTCCAGTGACACTGCAAACTTGTACGCATGTGCAGGGTCCAATACACCATCCCCACCTATAGGAACAAATAATATATCAATATCATCAAGCGCCTCTACTGTCTCAGTCTTTAGCTCGGTACTACCTATTGCTCCCAAAAAACATATATTCATATTTTCAAGTGATACTGTATAAATTGTGTTAATTAAATCAATATCATTATTGCCTCCATATCTAGATACTGATGGTAAACCTTTTATTGAAACACCACTCACCTCGTATTCTCCTGGACCTTTTATTGAAAATGGTTTTTTATCACCATGAGTTACCTGTTCTACACCATTGAAATCCGGATGATATGTAGTTGAAAGAACAATATCAGCGCCAAAACGCTTAGGCGCAAGGCTTGATTCCTTTGAAATAGGGTTAAATGCAAGTGTAGTATCGCCAAACTGCACCTTGAAGAATTCAGCTCCAAAATATGTAATTATCATAATACTGTCATTTTAACATAAAAATATGTTATTGTTAAAAATATCATTATGCAGGAGAATATATGGGAAAATGAATACAAGAATCCAAAGCTCATAAGCCTTAGCAGTGAACCTGCTATGTGTATAAAAGATTTTGTCAGATTTTTGAAAAGAGATCAAAAAATAGAATTATCAAATTTAAATATTTTAGATTTAGGATGTGGAAATGCAAAAAATAGCAATTATATTGCGGAACAAGGAATAAATAATAGACTAGTAGGTATAGATATTTCTGAAACTGCTATAAAATACGCAGAAAAACAATTTCCGAATTGGAAATTTATAAAAGGAGATATTGGAAAAATCATGCCTTTTAAAAATGAGTATTTTGATATCATTCTTGATATAACATCATCAAATTCATTGACTGAAAAGGAAAGAATGATCTGTTTAAAAGAAATTCAGAGAGTGATGAAGAAAGGAGGATATTTATTTATAAGAACATTATGTAAAGATGGAGATAAAAATGCAAAAAATTTATTGAAGTCTAATCCGGGAAAAGAAAAAGATACTTATATTATGCCGGGTATAAATCTGACTGAGAAGGTGTGGAGTAAAGATGATCTTTTAAATTACTATAGTGATTTTGAATTATTGTATTTAGAAAAAGAAACGCATTATACAAGATTTAATGGAAAATCTTATAAAAGAAATTTTTGGATTGCTTGTTTTATTAAAAAATAATTATAAAAACAAAAAACCCGCCATAAGCGGGAGATTTGATTGTAAAATACCTAACTTTTTTTATCTTGCATCCATTAATACGCAAGTATTATCAGCAAGGACAACGTTTGCTGGTGTAGTAATGACAATAGAACCGTTATATCCAGTACTGTCAACACACCAATATTCGTTAGTTGAACCAGCAGAAATTGATGCGGCGACCGCATAAGTATTTCTAGATGCATCTTGACCACACTTTAAAGTAGTACCTGATGGCATACCATTAAGAATACTTGCAAGTCCGTTTCCGATTGTACCGGCAGTACCTACACCACAAGGTAGTGCTGCTGGTACTATATTAAACTGACCGTACTTACCAGGTGGATTATTTGAATATATGATCTCTGCTTGTGATCTAATCGACGCCATCTGTGCTTTAACTTTTGTATCATTAGCCTTACCCCTTGCTGTTGAAAGTGAGGCCAGAACTACTGATGATAATATTCCGATAATTGCAATAACTACGAGTAATTCGATCAATGTAAAACCTTTTTGTAAATATGATTTATTCATAATGATAATTATACTTTTTAATGAGTTAATTATAGCACAAAACAAAAAGCGCAATATGCGCTTTTTGTTTAAAACTACGCTATTTATTATTTAACTCGCTGGGCAAACCGTAGTAGCATTAGCCATTGCAGTCGTAACAATTTTTGATGTACCTGTACTATCAACACAATAATAATTTGCGGTATTACTTACTGATTGTGCTTGCGCAGCCCATGCTGTAGCACTACTTCCTGCTGTATGTACAGTAGTATTATCATTGATAGCTGTTAACATTTTTTGAACATCTGTATTACCTGATGCCCATGTATTATCTCCAGTAAACAATGCAGTATATGTGTTACCAATTGAGTAAAATAACTCAGCCTGCGATCTAAGTGATGCTAATTCAGATTGAATCTTTACATCCTTTGCCTTGTTTCTCGCTGTTGAAAGTGAAGCTAGAACTACTGATGACAGAATACCGATAATAGCAATAACTACGAGTAATTCGATCAATGTAAAACCTCTTTGTAAATATGTTTTCTTCATAACTTGTAAATTAACCAATAAACTTATTAATAATTAAACTTATATACATAAGTATATCAAATATAGAAATTACAGCTTTAAAGCAGTATGTGGATAACTTATTTTGATTTATCAAAATAGAAATCCCCTTGTGGGATAACTTGTGCAATACTATTGGGCACTTGCTACATTGTATATCGGTATTAGAACTGAAGCTAGAAGAACTGCAACACCTGCTCCCAGTAGAACTATCATTGCAGGCTCTATAAGGTCAACCAGAGCATCTACAGCGGTTGTAACTTCACGAGAGTAGAATTTTGCTAAGGTTTTCAATATATTCCCGAGTTCTCCAGATTCCTCGCCGACTTTCATCATCTGTATCATAATTCCTGGTATTTCACCATTTCCTGACAATGCTTCTGATACAGACTTTCCAGCTTTTACCGATTCTACTGAATCAGATAGTATTTTATTATAAATACTATTGTTTATAACTGAAGATGTAAGCTCGAGAGCGCGAATCATAGGAATACCTGCAGTTAGCATTGTATTCATATTATCTGATAGTCTTGACCAATACAGTTTTCTAAAAAGATTACCTACATATGGCACTCCTAGTTTTATCCTATCAAACATTATAGCTCCCAATGGAGTTTTTACATATTTATATAAAAAGAAACCTCCGATAACCACTATCCCAAGAACTACAAATCCATAGTCGACAAAGAAATTGCTAATACCTAGCACTATCTGAGTATAAATAGGTATTTCTTGACCAGAATCTACCAAAATTGAACTGATTTTAGGTATAACCATAGTGAACATGAGTATCATAACGGTTATAAAAGTAAATATTACAAAGGCTGGGTAGATAAGGGCACTTTTTGCTTTTGAAACTAGTTCATAAGTACGATCTAGATAATCTGCTAAATATGTAAATGTTTCGTTCAATTTTCCACTTTCCTCTCCCGCTTTTACCATACTCACATAAAATTCTGAAAATACCTTTGGATGTTTTGCTAGTGCTGCTGATATTTGATTGCCCGACTGTAAATCGTCTGATATGGCGACAAGTTTTGAACCGAGAAGCTTATTTTCACTTTCACTTGCAAGAAGTCTAAAAATTCTAAGTGCTGAAACTTGTGCCTCAAAAAGAGTTGCGAGTTGTCTGGAGAGAATAACTATGTCTTTGTTTGATACTCTATCAAACCAATTGAAACTTATATTCAAAAATCCTTGAGCCTTATCTGATTCTATTATAGATGCTACGACCAATCCCCTTCTCTGAAGCGAAGCGATAGCTATATCTACATTTACCGCATCTATTGATCCAGATTTTATTGCTCCTGATGGTTCTATTGATTTGTAATTAAAAAGCATATGTTAATTATACTACATTAAATCATTCTCTCTAATGTTTTTGGATTAAATGAATTCAAATAAGCGTTTTCAACTGATATTTCACCTCTTCTTACAAGTTCTGCAAGCGATCTATTCATATCTATCATACCATCACCTGAGCTTGTCTCAATAACAGTGTTTATTTCATGAATTCTTTTTTCACGAATTAGATTTGCAACTGCGCTATTGCTTATGAGTAGTTCATAAGCCGGTATTAATCCTCCAGATATTCTAGGTATAAGTCTTTGAGAAAAAATACCCGTCATGCTTCCTGCGAGTTGTACTCTTATCTGATCCTGTTGTGAACTTGGAAATGAATCTATTATACGGTTTATTGTCTGAGCTGCGTTATTTGTATGTAATGTTGAAAATACAAGATGCCCTGTTTCAGCAGCTGTCACTGCAGTTGACATTGTATTGTTATCTCTCATTTCACCCACAAGACATACGTCTATATCTTGCCTGAACATTGACACAAGTGCCCCGCTAAAATCTGGCGTATCGCTTCTTACTTCTCTTTGATCTATTATTGACTTTTTTGATTCAAATAAATATTCTATAGGATCCTCAATTGTTAGAATATGTTCATTTCTTGTTTGATTTATCATTTCAATAAGTGAAGCAAGTGTTGTGGTTTTACCCTGACCAATAGGTCCTACTACCAAGAAAAATCCTTGCTGTTTTCTCGTAAATGATTCTAGTATAGAAGGAAGGTTCAATTCGGCAAGTGTACGAATGCTTTTTGGTATTAACCTAAGTGCAATTGAGATAAGTCCTTGATGATAAAATGCGTTTCCACGGAAACGAGTGTTAGTAAGGCTATATGCAAAGTCCACCTCTCTATTTTTCTCCAGTAATTTCTGATTGTCTTCATTTAAAAATACTTTTATAAAGCCCTTCATATCCTCTGTACTTAGCTCTGGCTTTTTCACAAGTGGAATGAGACTTCCAGAAACACGCACCAATGGATGTCTGCCGTCCGAGAGATGCAGATCTGATGCTCCCTCTTTCACCAACATGTCTACTAATTCTTCTATTTGTTTTTTGTATTCCATATTTATTATTTCAATTTACTATTAAACTTTAATGTTTTTTTTTGAGAATTATATATTTTAATAACTTCAGCCATCACTTCAGAGGGTACTGTAGTTGCCTTTATTATATACCCATCTGCATTTAATTTCTTTGCTTTAGCTATATCATCTGGCAATCCTTGATTTGTTAGCATAATAACAACTGTTTTTTTAATTAAATTTTCATTCCTTAAGGTTGTGAGAAGTTCAATGCCATTTAACCCCGGTATGACAACATCAATTAAAATTACATCTGGCTCAAAACCATCTCTTATTATTTTTAGAGCAGTTTCGCCATCTTGCGCAGTATGTACATCAAAGTTATTTTTTGAAAACTTTATAATATACATATCCAATAGAAACTTGTCGTCATCTACAAATAATATTGATATTTGTTTATTTTCCATTGTATAATTATAGCACTATTTTAAAGCTTATTAACTTCTTCAAAAGGTATTGTTTTTTCAAATGCTTTTATTATTGCATCTTCCTTCATGCTCAACATTCCCTTTTGTCTTAACAATTGACTAATCTCCATTTCAGTTGGACTTTTCAAAATTGCGCTTTCAATATCTTTATCCATTTTAAATACTTCAAATACTGCCATTCTTCCGCGAGTACCTCTAGGACAATCTGATGTGGGATTGATATTATACACATTATCAGCAAATGGTATGTCTTTTTTATACTGTTCTGGTAAATCTGAAAATTGTTTGTCTATTATCATCTTTATACTTCCATCAACTGGCATTGGTTTTCCACCTCCCGGCGGAAGCTTGCCTACCAATCTCTGTCCAATTGCTAGTATAAGTGTCGGAGCAATGAGGTATGGATCTACTCCCATATCTATAAGACGAGGTATAACTCCCGCGACATTATTTGTATGCAAAGTCGAAAATACAAGGTGGCCTGTAAGCGCAGCTTGCACAGCAAGCTGCGCAGTTTCCTTGTCTCGAATCTCACCCACCATTATCACATCCGGATCTTGACGAAGTGTAGTACGCAAACCAGAAGCAAATGTATAGCCTATTTCTGGATGAACCTGAGACTGACTAACTCCATCCATATTGTATTCAATAGGGTCTTCCAGTGACAATACATTTGAACCTTCTTTATCAACATCATTTAACATCGAATATAGAGTTGTAGACTTTCCTGATCCTGTCGGGCCTGTGATAAGTATAAGTCCATAAGGTCTTGAAATAGCATTTTTTATTAAATCAAGATTTTGATCTAACAAGCAAGCAGCATTTGTACCTTCA
>CAYHFF010000012.1:0-4919 GCA_964355845.1 uncultured Candidatus Saccharibacteria bacterium | reverse complement strand
TCAGACAAAGTAGAAGAATCCACTGAAGGATTAGAATAATCTTGTGGAAAATCGTAAATTTCTTCTTCAAGGTAATATTTCAACTTGTCAAATTTAGAATTTATTAAATCAAGATTTTTTTTAGTTAAACCCATTTCATCCAACCTTTTAACACCTTTTTCTTGATCAAGAATACGCATCACAACCTTTTCACCATAGTATGCGGGAAATGTTGATACACGAAAGTCAATTTTTCTTCCATCTATACGAGCTGAAAATCTACCGTCTTGCGGTTTTCGTTTTTCATCCAATTTCATATTTGAAAGAACCTTTATACGAGCGACAACAGCATCATGTACTTGTACTGGAAGCACTAAACTTGTATTCAATGTTCCATCAACACGGAATCTAACCCGAATTTTATCTCTCATATGTTCAATATGAACATCAGATGCATCACCTTCTGTAGCATATCTAACTATAGTTGCCACTATTTTTATAACCGGAGCATCTTCTATGATTACCGCATCTGTTTTCTTTTCAACCTTACTATCTTTTGTATTTATTGCATCATTTATATCAACAGACAAAACAGATTCTAGTTCGGTAAGAGCTTTTGAAACCTCACCTCCTATTCCTTTATATGACTTTATTACTTTATCATAATCTTCAGCAGTTATAAGAAAAACTTTGTATGGGATATTGTTTTTTGCAGTGATGAAACTCAGAGCATCTCTTGCTTCTATATTGTCTGGATTAACTATTCCAACTTCCAATGTTCCATCTTTAATTCCAATAGGAACAAATTTATAATGTAATGCAGATTCCTCTGGAACATAGTCGAGTGCCTCAAATGGTACCGAAGTATCAGTGAGACTTCTAACTGGAATATTTAAAAATTCTCCATGGGCAATCAAAATATCAGTAGGTAGCACACCCTGCTCTTGTAATGCCTGATCAAGAGATACTCCCTCTGCTATCTGCTTGTCAATTTCCTTTACAGCATCTTTTGTTATGAGATTTTTTTCCAATAATATATCGGTGACACTCATATTTTTAAGTATTATCTTCTTATTACAGTACCCGAGAACTGAGATCCTCCTCCAATTGGCGCAAATGGATTGACTCTACCGATATTTTGCTCAGGTATAGCTACAGTATAGTCAATCAAAGACTTATATGCTGCAGTTTTAAATATTGAGTCATTTATCTCAAGTGAGCTTATTTGATTTAATAATTTTACCACTCTATTGCTAGCTTCTACCGCTTCATTTGATTCCGATGTTCCACTTTCCTCAAGAGAAGATAGACTATCATTATTTGGCTTACCTCTAAAATAGAAAAATAATCCAATAGAAACTACTACTATAACAATTAGTATTGCCATTGTGCCCTTTGAAGATTGTGATTGATTTTGTTGCATATATTTATTGTTTTAACCAATATGTCTTTATTTCAACATCATAATTATAAGCACTTGATTCATTTACTGATAGTGTAATCTTTGAAATATCCATAATCCTAAGACTTGACTCAAGATCTGTCAGAAAAGCTTTGAAAGCTTCGTAGCTACTACTCACAGCAAATGATAGAATCATAGTGTTATACGAACCGATAATGGGCATTATCTCTCCTGCTGGCACTAAAGCAACCGGTGCTGAATTTATTTTACTAGCTGAATTTGCATTATCATCTGAACCTGAGGCGCTGGTTTTTATATTTTTAACAATCAATCCATGTCTAGCCGCTACTGCATTTGTATCTATTATAAGTCTTACATTGTCTATATTGTCAGGCAACATCTTCTCAAGATTTTCCCTATCTACGATATCCAATTTATTATAATTTGCTATTACACTATCCCTTTCTTTTACTAATTTTTCAGAATTATCAAGAGCTTGCTGATAAACAATATTTACAGCCCTTATTGCTTGTATTTCGTCGATTTTTACTCGAGTAAATGTAAAATATATTCCTATAGCTAAAATAATTAATATTAATGGTGTTAAATTCTTATTCATTTTAGTTTTGTGTATTATTATCAGGCATAAATAACTCCTCTAATTTCTTATCATAGGACACATCCATAGAGTCAATAGTTGCTGTAAATGTAAAGTTAACATTACCTAAATCATCGAGAACAAGATCCGACATTACTGGATTTTTTAGAGTTTTGTTTTTACCAAATTTTGATGATTGACCAAATACATCAGACTGAAACGCTATAGCACTAAAACTACTTCCTACTCCTTTCATAGAAATTTTTATAACATCACCATCTATTACGGGCGCAGTAAAATTGAAACTCTTAAATCTTATACCTTCTATTGTCAGAGCGCTTATGATATTGAATATTTCAGACACCGCCATATGACTTTTGAGCAGTTTCTTACTCAAATCAATTTTTGTATTTACCTTTTTTAATTTTTCAATAGTAGCTGTATCAAATCTTTCCTCAGCTTTTTTCAAATTTACTATATAATTCTCCTGACTTTTTATAAGTAGGCTTTTCCATACCACGAGAAACACCGCTATAGTAAGAGAGACGATAAAAATAATAACAGCAATAAACATGAAGATGCTAGTGCTTCCAGCTCCCTTCACTACTTTCTGTTCTGCCAATATTGGTTTCTTGGGAATGAACGATGTTTGGAATTTTGTATCCATTGGTATAATTATAGTTTATTATTCTATTTCAGACAATCGTCTTAATGCACAGCCTATGGCAACTGCAAACTCTGGTCCAGCTTCACTGAACTGTTCAGTCAAAAAAGCCGGGGTTTCTAATTTTCCAAATGGATTTGCATATACTATCTCTGTCTGAAAACTGATTTTTGCCAAATCAACAAAACCCTTTAGCAGTACTCCGCCCCCTGTAAGAATTACCTTACTTATATTTTTTGAATATTTTCTCTGATATGCGAGCATTGCTGTATTTGATTCATAAAAAATATAATCAAGATTGACTGTTATAATCTCAGTCAATTCTTTGTACTCTGGACCACCCTTTAGTCCATAGGCTCTCTTCATATTTTCTGCATCATTTACACTTATACTTAGAGATTTTGATATAGCTAATGTTATATCCTGACCACCTTTATTTATAATATGAGATGTCTTTAGTAATCCTCTTTCAATTATGTAAAGTTTTGTTGCTCTTGCTCCCATATCTATAATCATCATTGTATTTACACCTTGTTCTACAACCGCTCTGATAGAGCTAAATATTTCAATTTCAAAAAAAGAGGTATGCAATCCTGTAGCATTTACTATTGCTTGATAGTTATTTACATATTCATTGTGTATTGCAACAACCAGCACATCTTGAGTTTGATTTTCTGCTTTATTATTTGAAGATCTTTTTTCTAGATCAGGATCCTCAGGTGGATAATTATCTTCACGAGGAATAATAAAATAATCCAACATAACTTCATTCATCGGCACTGGTATGTACTTACGAGCTTCAAGAGCAATAACTTCGGGCAATTGCTTTTCAGGAACTGGAGGAACGGTTATAAAGCTTATAAGACTAGAGGATAGTGGTAGAGCAATACCTGACTCTATTGTTGTAGTTTTTGCCTCCCGCAAAATATCCTTCAATGCCTCTATGGTCTTTTCATTTGTTAGATTTGTCGATCTGCCAACTTCTATCCCCGCATAAGGGCCTAGTGCTAGCTCGCCATATGTTTCAAGGATTGCTTTACCTCTCTTTCTCTTTATCTGTACTACTTTTATTGCAGATGAACCAATATCAATTCCCAATACACTTTGACTTTTTTTTGAAAAAAGCGATGCAACATTACTGAATAGATTTTTTATTGAATCCATGAAACTTATTATAACATAGTTACATGGTGTAAAATAATACGAATGTATAAAATATTACAATTATTTATAGATTTCATTTTTCCACCAAATAAAGAAGAGATTGAGCTTCGTTCTATTTCCAAAATTGATTTATACAATAAATACAAAAATACGAATACAACAGAATTCCCTTTTATTTATTCAATTTTTACTTATAAAGATCCGGTAATTAAAGAGTTGATCTGGCAAATAAAATATAGAAGGAGCAGAAGTGCAGTATCTTGTGCAGGGTACGCGATTTACAGAGAATTGATTAAATTAAATTTAAATAATACTGAGAAAATACTATTGATACCAATACCAAATTCAAAAAGTAGAAAAAGGGAGAGAGGATACAATCAATGTGAATTGATAGTAGATGAGGTCTTGAAAAATGATAATGAAAATAGATTTATAAAAGATTTCAAACTATTGATTCGTGTAAAAGATATAGAAAAACAAACACATAAAAATAGAGAGGATAGACTAAATAACTCTGAAAATATTTTTAAACTAAATGGAAAAATAAAAGAAAATAGCGTTATAGTTATAATTGATGATGTAACTACAACTGGCAGTACACTTTTAGAAGCTAGAAAAACCTTTTTGAAAGCAGGATTTACAGATATAAAAGCTATTGCTTTGGCTCATTAGTTGTCTCAGAAATCACAGTTTTTGATTTCTTCCATTTACCAACTACAAAGTATAGATACACGAGTTCTAGTATTCCAAGTGTATTTATAAGTAATAATGCAACGAACCACCCTTTTTCATCACGCTTTGCTGCATGCCACAGGGAATACCCTTTTAGAGCGACAGTTGCAAGCGCAATTATAAAAAATAATATTGCGCCAATTGTGAATAGTCCTAAACCAAGGCCAAACATTGGAAACCCGATGTCTGCATTGTAAGCACCTGCAAATAAATTATTTGTCATCATATGAAGTTATTATAGCATAGAGTGGTGGGGTCTGAGTGGCGGGTTTGGGAAGTGGGGATTTTTCGTATAAAAATACCGTTCTAGTTTTGACTATACAGTTCTCTCTTTCGCGCGATCTACTTGCGGACTGCGTCACGCCGAAGCCGAGCTACTG
>CAYHFF010000011.1:10457-16543 GCA_964355845.1 uncultured Candidatus Saccharibacteria bacterium | reverse complement strand
CTTGGTTTAATATTTGAAATCTTTTTTATTATATCCAATTTAAATGGTGGTACTTTTTGACTTAATACATCTGTACATACCTTTTTAAAATCACAATATCTAATAAATATTTCTTTTGTGTTTATCCTATACCATATTAGAGAACTAGTAGCTTGAATAATATCTGTATAATATTTGAAATTAATATTTTCTGAGATAATTATAGTTTTAATGTCTGGTGAATATTTGAAATTAAGTTTTAATGTTTTATCATTTATTTTTGAAATATTAAACCACTTATCTTTCATAGACAAACCATAAGTGCTGATGTTACTAACCATTCCTGTACTTCCATTTCCGCTGGTACCTGAACTTGAACTTGTGCTTGAAGAACTTGAACTACTACTTTCAGTTTCTGTATCAGCCACTAACACGAACTCAGAGAAATTTGCCGTATCACAGGTAATACTATTTGCGGATTGATCTACAGCACAATTTTCAAGTGCATTCCATGCCCCATCATCATACCTGTATATTTTCAATAGAGATTCAGTGGTGCCTGTTATATCACTATCATCATATGAAATAGTTATATTTAAAGATTTACTAAATGATGAAAGTGATGATGTTGCCGTCGGAAGCGATGTGAGATTGTAGACATGATTACCAACAAAACCCTTGCCAGTTGGCGCTTGTGCGCTTGTGATAAATCCATCCTTGTCTAATTTTTTTATCTGAAAATCAGATGAACTTGCTTGCGAGGAATATTGGGACGGAATAGAAAGTGAAATACCACTTCCCGATGAAAGAAGTGAGACCGAACCTCCTGAGAATCCTATATTACTCGTTGTTTCATTTAGTACATTTGCTCCTCCAGTACATCCATTTGTGAAGAATGCTGTACTTGATGAGAAAGAAAAGTTTGTGGAGCTGTCAGCAGACCTTACGCGGTAGCGGTATTTTATACATGGCTTCAAGTTTGAAAGCGTCACACTGTGGGATGTGACTAGATTTGAATCAAGAGATGATGAAGCAATAAAATCTGCGCGTGGGCTAAAATTCACTTGTGAATCAGAAGCTTCATCTGTTGTCCATGTTATAAGTGCTGTAGTATTTGAGGGTGTTGCAGATACAAGTGTGATAACTGGAGGAGTAGAATCAGCCAAAGCCGAAGTGGTAAAAGTTTTATCACTAGATGTAGCAATATTTCCAGAAGAATCCGACGATGATACTCTAAAATGATAGAGAGTATTTGGCGTTAATCCACTAAGAGAAGTTGAATGCGAAGTCACATATACATCTGATATAGTTCTTGAACCGTAGCTTGATGTAATGCCGTATTCAACACTACTTGTGGCGCTTTCATTTGTAGTCCATGTAATAGTTGCTGATGTAGTATTTGTTGAAGAAGCGATTGAAGATATTGTCGGTGCTGTAGTATCACTGCCAGCACTGTATTCAAATGGACCAATATCCGGGGCCGCACCAGTAACTGACCTTGAGGAAGTTGCTCCGGTTATAGGATCTATCCATGATGCAGATATACCAGCATCTATTGCTTGGCTAGTTGACAGTAGAGAAAAAGCTGATCGGAATTGAGATTTCAACCAATCAACCTTTTCGGCGATTGTTAGATTTTCTGGAAAAGAAAAAACAATTTCACCATTACCATCCTGAAATAGAGTTGGATTGACAAAATTTGGATTGCCACTTAAATTACCCCCGTTTCCATCCTCCGCCCAATTATGCGAACAACTTGAGCAACCTGATCCGATAACAATATCATTTGAAACATTGAAAGCGCCGAGATTATTGTAGGCTACAGATGTTGAGGCCATGTTAAAAATACCGTGGCTAGCATTGTATATACCCAAATTATTTATATATACGCCACCGTATGGCACTCGAAGGTCATAACCTCTACCATCATTTTTATATGAAATATTTCCAACGAAAATAACATTATTAACTTCATTAAAAACTTTAAGTCCCTGATCTCCTTCTGGTCCGTTATCAAATGTAATATTATTTTCAACAAGTGAATCTGACATATTTACATCTACTCCATCATCTGCATTGGTCCATACAACATTGCCTCTAAAAATATTATTTGGACAAGCATTGGTAAACCCTGGAATGGCATTGTTTAGTGCTACATCGACACAATATTTACTTGATACCACTCCATCAGAATTACCTCCTCCAGCAGGATCACCACCTATTGGTAAAACCTTTACATCATCTGCTTTATAACCATTCCTATACGACATTGAATTCTCAATAATGTTGTATCTTAGTAAACCAGTAGCGCCTGCTGGACGATGTATTTCTATACCACCAGAATGTCTATTATGATGCGCTTCAAAATGACTGATGGTATTACCTAAAATCGCTCCCAAATTATCTGCTCCAAGTGATAAACCGCTTCCCCAATTGTTATTACTTGAAACATTTTCTATAACATTATAACTACCGTCGATTTTTAGTCCGACTTGCTGTGAATCAGTAATTATAATATTGGATAGATGAATATAGTCAGCATTAATATGAAATAGCACTTCTCTTTTGGCTGGATCAAATGGACCGTCCGCCTCACCATCACTATTTAGATCCGCATCAGAAAAACCGAAACCATCCAATGTAACAATATCACTATTGTATGCTTTAATAACAATAGGCCTCGCACTAGTACCAGAGCGAGTGATATTTACAAGCTCACAAGATGATCCGGCGCAATAAGATGTTAGATTTGGATATGTTCCAGCCTTGATCAGTACCGTATCTCCTGGATTTACAAGAGTAACTGCTTTTTGAATTGTAAGAAATGGTAAAGCTTCCGTACCAGGATTTGAGTCACTAGATGATGCATGGCCTCTGTCAACATAATATGTTGTGGTGGCTATTGCTTCAGTGGTGAGTATATAATCACTTGATGTGGCAACATTACCCGATGAATCTCTAGATGATACTCTAAAATGGTATGCTGTATCTGGCGTAAGACTAGAAACTGAAATACTATGAGATGTAACACTGACAACAGATGATGATGCAGTACCATAGCTATTTGTTAAACCATATTCAAGAGTGCTAGTTGATAATTCATTTGTTGTCCATGTTACCGTAGCAGTAGATGTAGCGGTTGTAGATGCAATTGAAGAAATCACTGGCGCGGAAACATCAGCTGCAGTAGTTGTAAAAGTATAATCTGAGGAAGTGGCATAATTGTATGATGAGTCACCTGAAGATACTTGAAAATGATATAGTGTTGAAGCTGTAAGTCCTGGGAGAGTTATAGAATGTGAAGTATATGTGTTTTCCGTAGTTGATGATGTTCCATAACTTGAATTTAAACCGTACTTTACAGTTGATGTTGCTAATTCATTTGTAGTCCAAGTGATTGTAGCAGTTGTTTCTGTTGTTGATGATGCAATGGATGAAATTACAGGTGCATCACTATCTACTGTATCATTTTCATCTGCTCCAATATCCCAAGAACCGCTACGAGTTGCACCATCAATATCATCTGAAAATAGACCTGCTCCAGGATCACTTAAACCACGCGCTTTAGCTGCAGAATCACTTACAGCGAGATGAAAATTATCCGAACTTTCATCGGAGAAGACAAATGTCTGACTAACTCTATCATGAGTATTACCAGAACCTGTAACTGTGTATCCTATTGAGGAATTATTTGTTGCATTATAATCCGTACCTGCAATGAATGTTCCAGATGCAACAGTGGTGACAGAACTGAATAGATTATTAATTGCTTTTATAACTGTACGGGCATTTATCGTAAAACCTATACGGCTATTATAAATAGTGTTATTGTAAAAATTAATTGTATGGGCAAAACCAGTGCCAGGAACTGAACTTACAATCTGACCAACTGAATTGACTGTAAAATCATAAAATAGATTATTGAAAATAGATAATGTTGATGTGGCAGAACTTGAAACATTCAATGCAGTTACATTTGTAGGACTTCCACTTAGTGTGCCTGCTATAATTATATTATTTGAAAGCCTTACGTCTGAACTTAGACTATTTGTCCCAAAGGAAATAGCTGTAGCTGCCTGTGTTGAGTTTGTGGATAATTTAAATTGTAATCCCTCTAATCTTATATAGGCTATATCTGCAGCAATAGATATTATTTGGGTATTTGTCGTAAATGCGGCTGGTGTGAAATTGTATTTTGTATCATCCCATGCACCACTATGTCTTTGTGATGCACCCACTTCTGCTGTAGATACTGGAGTAAATATTCGTAAATAATGAGTTGAATCAGTAGTCCATCCGGCAATCGTGACAAGTGTTGTCTCTGCAGAACCACCATATGCTGCAATATTCCATTGCTCGTCAGAAGATACGAGATTCCTTCCACTTGACCATGTATCAAAGTTTCTAACCCCGGAATTTATGCCTGTATTTTCTGTACCCGTTTCGGCATTAGACATAGATATATATGCTCTAAATACAGACCAATCTGTATCGTCTGCAGATGTAGCTGTAGGCGTTCCGCCTGAAGCGCTTTTAACTGTATAGACAGTAGAAGATGTTCTTGAATGTATAAATGCAATAGCATCTATACTTCCATTATTATCAGAATCATACTGAATCGCATCACCTATACCAACATTGTTTGGCTGTGCTCCTGAAAATGTGGCAGTTGAAGCAGAAATTGATAAAGTGAAACCTGAAGCAGTTGTAGTAGCTACCGCACTAGTTACAGTTGGGCTAAGCGACCTATATATACTTGTAGCCGCATCAGTATGTAAATATGATAGAAGAAATATTGATACACTGAATATAAATATTTTTCCAAAAGTTTTTTTCTTTGATTCATCGAATTTCATGTATATTCATTTTTCAGTTATATCCCACTTTTGATTTATAAATTATAACATGAAAAATACATATAACATAAAACAAAAACCATGTTTCCATGGCTTTTGTTTTTTAGATTAATTTGACTAAGCTTAGAAATAGATTAGTATCCGAACAACCACTTTGTGAATTTCCAAACCTTACTTGCAAATGATGTATTTGCAGTTGATGCTGTATCTGCTATATTTTTAATTCCTACTTCTGAATTGATTTTAGTATCATCAGATTTAGTAGCGTCTATTTTTACATTAGCTGAAATATCTGTCTGTATATCTCTATTTCTATATGCGTTAATATGTGCTAATTGCGCAGGAGTTAATGCGAAATTCTTCTTACATACCAATTCATTTATTTTCTTTTGAGTTGTGTAGAAAACATTTCCTGTAGCATCCTTTATATTCCATGGCATTAAGATATCATTTGAGTATTTTAACTGGAATGCTTTTACAGCATTGAAAGTTTTTTGATCAAATATACCATTTATATCAACTGATAATCCTTCACTATTCTTTAGATATGTCTGTAATTTCAAGACATCATTTATATCATTCTTTGAACCTGATTTTAAATATGAATTTAAATATTTACAATCAGAAACATAAATCATAGATGAAGAACCTCCACCAGATGAGTATGATGAACCACCACCTGTTGAACCAGAACCACTAGATGTATTGGCTGTATTTGAAGTACCAGTAGAACCGAGATTTTCAGGAGTAGTTGGAGTAGTAGGAGCAGTTTCAACTGTTCCACCACCTATCTGTGCGCTTGAGCCGTTATTGGTTACCGCAAGATTTGCTGGGTTTATTGTTCCACCACCTATCTGTGCGCTTGAGCCGTTATTGGTTACCGCAAGATTTGCTGCGTTCAATACTGAAGCAGTCTGAGCACTTGATCCGTTATTTGTTACTGCTAATGTTGATGGATCAACTGTGCCACTTGTCTGTGCGCTAGAACCATTATTGGTTACGGCAAGATTTGCTGGGTTTATTGTACCTCCACCTATCTGTGCACTTGAACCATTAACAGTTATTTGTAATGAATCTATGGTAGATTCAGAAAATGCAGAAATAGGGCTTAAAATAAGACCTAAAATCAGTGTATTTCTTACTATTTTGAATAAATTGTTTTTCATATGTGTGTTGTTCTTACTTAATTGTAAGTATCAATGAGTATAACATATCTATGTTTTTTGTCAATATACAAATGAGCCGCGTCAA
>CAYHFF010000011.1:0-10357 GCA_964355845.1 uncultured Candidatus Saccharibacteria bacterium | reverse complement strand
TTTTCATATCTGTTGAGGAGAGAACGACGTAGGACTGATAGGCAGAATCACCATTTCCCTCTATCAAAAAGTTAAATCTTTTGATCCCCACCGGACCTGTTGCATTCAGTGCCCTCATTCCGAACTTTAGATTCGGAACAAGGGATTTATGGGTGTTAAGTGTAATGGTAGAGGTCCCAACGACTTCCGCCCCCTCTGTCAGTGACACTGTCGCCCTGAGACTAAAGGGATTCCCCTCTAGAATCGCGGTTAGGGCGTGCAGTGGCTGGGTGATTGAGACCGGGAAGGTCCTCGGCCAGAAAAACATTACAATCTGTTTTGCTTTTTGGCTTGCTGATCCAGATGTTATGTAGTCATTCCCCTCTGAATAGCCAATCGCTCGACTATTGTAAACATTCGTGCTGGCATCAAAGCTGGTTGAAAAATCCATAATCCCACCATAGGCAGAATTGAGATTTGTCATCGCAAATTTGATTTGAGAGAGCGAGAAAGTGTAGCCGTCTTTCAGGCTATACACCTCCAGCACCACAGCAGGAATATTCCCACCGTCGATCCAATTTTCGGGGTTTACAACCCCGTTGGTGACAAGACCCTCCAGGGACTTCCCTGTAAGAGCGTTGTAAACCAACTTATCTGCCCATGCGGTATAGCCTGGGTTGTTGAAGGCTGGTCCCAAAACCGTCCGAAGACGGATGCTCACATCCGTGTTTTGGACAAGGGTTTGAGCATTGGCATTGTGAATGATGAGACAACCAATGAACACTACGAATCCAACTAGGTATTTCTTCATAATCTGCATACTGTAGCTCTTTTTCTATATAGGTATTCAGACAACCACAAGGTTGCTTTTAACCACAATTTTCGAAGAGCAGGTTTCTATAAGCTCCTCGTACCCTATCATGTATTGGTATTATTGTCAATACTCCAGACTTAATACATATCTACCTCATCATTTGTTTTAAGAGTCGCAATCATAGTATTTTTTGGACTTCCTGCAAAACCTGAACCAGCAGGTATTAGACGACCAATGATCACATTCTCCATCAAACCAACCAAATCGTCCTCACTACCTCGAACTGCACTGTTTATAAGCACTCTTGTTGTATGTTGGAATGATGCGGCTGATAGAAAACTCTTTCGAGATAGAGATACTTCAGTTATTCCCATAACTACCGGTACTGTTTTTGCTTGTGCACCATTTGTCGATTTTATCTTTGAATTTTCATCCTGCAATTGTAAATCATCTATTATAGTTCCTTCAGATAGCACAGTGTCTCCTGCTTCTGTAACCTTTCTTCTTGAGAACATTTGCTTAACAATAATCTCAATATGCTTCCTTGCCACTGTTTCCCCTTGAAGTTCATAGATCTTGCCTACTTCACTGATAACATAATCCTTTGCTCTCTCTGCCCCACCGTATTCGAATACTTGGTCAATATCTGCTGAACCATCGGTTAGTAAATCACCTTTCTTAACTTTATCTCCGAGTTTTACAAGAGCAATACGCTTTGCTGTAAATACATATTCTATTTCAGTGGCCTTTTTGCCTTTAGCTCTATCTTCTATTTCTGGAATAACTTTTATTACTTTTTCTTTTCCTAAATCTTTTACTTCAGAAATAATACCATCAACTGTTGCTACTACTGCTGGATTTTTTGGAGTCCTTTTTTCAAATATTTCTTCAACTCTAGGCAAGCCTTGAGTAATATCCCCACCTACTGAAGCTGTACCTCCAGCATGGAATGTACGCATTGTAAGCTGTGTACCTGGCTCTCCTATCGCCTGACCTGCAACTGTACCCACTGCCTCACCGAGTTCTATTAGTTTATTTTTTCCTAGATCAACTCCATAACACTGCGCGCACACTCCCATAACACTTTTACATGATAGTGGTGAACGCACCTTTACAGCATTTATACCTGATTCTTCTATATTTATAGCTTCTAGTTTTGTTAATAAATGATTTTTCTTGAATAAAATCTTTCCACTTGTATCAAGTATATCTTCTGACAATACTCGACCTCTAATATTTTTTGATAATGGTATATTGATTCCTGATGCTGTTTGCTTTTTTATAATTATAAAATCCTTTGTCTTGCAATCATCTTCATTTACTATGACATCCTGAGCAACTACGAAAAGCTTTCGAGTAAGATAACCCGCCTTAGCTGTATTTAGAGCTGTATCAGTAAGTCCCTTTCTTGAACCATGTGTAGTGATGAAATATTCTATTGGAGTCAAACCTTCTTTTGAACATGATAGAATTGGAAATTCTATAGTTTTACCTGATGTTGACGCGATAAGTCCCTTCATACCTGCCATTTGTGTAATCTGTGAATATGAACCTCTTGCTCCTGAATTTATCATGTCATAAACTGATCCCATTTTATCCAATGATTCTGGAATAAGTTTTTCTACATCGTATTTTGCCTTATACCATATTTCCATATCCTTGCGCAGTCTTTCTTCATCTGTTAATAAACCATCATTAAAATGTTTTACGACTTCTTCGGATTGGAACTTTGCTTTAGTAATAACATCTTTTTTACCTTCTGGTATAACAATATCATCGATACCCCATGTAGTTCCTGAATGTGTCGCATATTTGAATCCAAATTTCTTTATACCATCAAGTATTGCTGGAATTTTTTCTAATCCATGTGAAATTATCAAGTCATCAATAATAGAAGGTAATTTTTTCTTGTCAATTTCTTGATTGATAAATGGATAATCTGATGGAAGTATATCGTTGAATAGTATGCGCCCGACTGTTGTTTCAAATATTTTCCCTTCAAATTTTGCAAATTTTTTAGTATCCGTTGATAATACTTTTATTTTGGCTCTATATCCGACTACGCCGTAGTTATATGCTGTAAGAGCAGATTCTGGACTTTCAAATATTTTTCCTTCACCTTTATCACCATTTACAATTTTTGTTATCCAAAAACATCCGAGCGCAATGTCGAGCAATTTAGCAATAACTGTAGGGTCACCATTTCCTGGCTTTAGAATATTTTTATCAGATGCCATGATTTCTCTTGCCTCCATTTGAGCCTCTTCACCTAGCGGAACATGAACTGCCATTTGATCCCCGTCGAAATCGGCGTTGAAAGCAGTACATACGAGTGGGTGAACCTGAATTGCATTACCTTCGATCAATATTGGACGAAATGCCTGTATACCAAGTCTATGAAGTGTTGGTGCACGGTTTAGAAGAACATATTTACCTTCTATAACTTCTTCAAGGATTTCCCATACTTCCTTTGCTCCATCATCTATGAGTTTTCCAGCGCCTCTTATATTGAATGCTAATTCCCTTTTTAAAAGTCCAGAAATAACAAATGGTTTAAAAAGTTCAAGCGCCATGTGTTTTGGAAGTCCGCATTGATCGAGCGATAGTTCTGGTCCGACAACGATAACAGAACGACCAGAGTAGTCTACACGCTTACCGAGCAAGTTTTGACGAAATAATCCACGCTTACTTTTTAGATTATCTGAAAGTGACTTGAGCGCGCGTTTCTGAGCTTGTATTGCAGCTGCGCCTACAGCGGCGCCATGTCTTATGGAATTATCGATAAGCGCATCAACCGCTTCCTGTAAAATACGCTTTTCATTTCGTAGTATCACATCCGGCGCATCTATTTCTTTTAATTTCAATAGTCTATTATTTCTATTTATAACTCTTCTATAGAGATCGTTTACATCTGATGTTGCGTATCTTCCACCATCGAGTGCTACCATTGGTCGAAGTGCTGGTGGAATCACAGGAATACGAGTAAGGAACATCCATTCTGGACGAGTGCCTGACTTTATCATTGACTTTATAAGTGAAAGTCTTTTTGACAACCTTTCTCTATCTATTGAATTTGATTTTTGTAATTCACCTTGAAGTATTTCAAAAAGTTTTGTTAAATCAGTTTTCTTTAAAATATCATATATCGCCTCTGCGCCTATATTTGCCTCAAAAAGCGAACCGTATTTTATTGAATATTTATGATATTGTACTTCATCCATTACAAATCCTAATTCTAGACTTTCTATTTCCTTTCTAGCATTTAGGACCAATTCCTTTAGAGTTTCTTTTGTCTTCTCATCCTGCGCTGCTTTTACTTTTGTTTTAAATTCTGAATCAAGCTCTTTTAGAAATGCATCTTTTTCGCCTTGATGAATTTTTGTCACTATATACCCCGCAAAATAAACTACTTTTTCTAAATCAGAAGTAGTCATACCAAGGACCAATCCTATGCGAGATGGCATAGAGCGTAGAAACCAAATATGCGATACTGGGGTTGCAAGTTCTATATGACCCATTCTTTCTCTACGAACTATTGAACGAGTGATCTCAACTCCACATTTTTCACAAGTTATACCCTTATACCTTATACCACGATATTTTCCACAGTAACATTCATAGTCCTTGTCTGGGCCAAATATCTTTTCATCAAATAGTCCATTTTTTTCTGATCTCTGTGTTCTGTAGTTTATAGTTTCTGGTTTTGTAATCTCACCAAATGACCATTCCAAAATCTTTTCAGGAGATGCAACACCGAGCTTTACTGCATCAAAATCTTGTGGATCACTCATTTTTTTATATGTATTTATTTGCATAATGATTTTATTTAATATTTTGATGATTTAATTATCAATAGGGGTCAATTGTTGATAATCTTTTATAAGTTTCATATCATTCAGTATATTGTCCAGTGGTTCAGTGTTACCCTGACCTGTAATATTTAATTTAATAAAACTCATAGGTGAAAGAGCTACTATATATGTTCTATAAGGACTTTTACCTAGAAAAACTGGAGCTGTATTTTTGAACTTCATGAGCACTATCTGTGGATTTTGACCTGTTATTTTCATGCCTTTGTCATCTGTGATATCCACTGACCATTTCTTTTCCTTCAAATTCCAGTAAAAAGTATAAATTCCATTCTTTATATCGCCATCACTTATAGAATTTTCTTTTTCATATGAAATAGTTATTTTGTCTCCCTTATAAATTCCTTGGGATTGTTCTAGAACAATAGTTTTATCTGTATTGGTTGCAGTTTTCCATTCATCACGCTTTACAAAGAATATTCCCCATTTATCTTTTACAATAACTGAAGTACCTTGATCTGAAAGAATACTTAAGGAGGTTACAGAAACATTTTGCTTAGGACTTGTGACCTTAGGCAAAGGAGAATTGCTTACTGAAGATGTTGCCATAGTAATAGTATTTGGAGCAACTATTATGGATGTGTCCTTGGACAATCTGGTAGATTTAAAATATACAGTCGCGCCTATCAGCACTACGATTACTATTACAATTCCTAAAATATTTTTATTATTCATATATTTTAATTAAAATTATTATTCAATTTCTTCTTCAATTCTACCCTTTTTAATAAGCTCAACATCTAGCGCAAGTCCACGAAGTGATTTCAATAACACATTAAACGATGCTGGAAGATTTGGTTGTTTTAATTTTTCACCCTTTACAATAGAATCAAATGCCTGTGAACGACCCTGTATATCATCGGACTTTATAGTAAGTATTTCACGAAGAGTATGTGCTGCACCATGACCCAAAAGCGCCCAGACTTCCATTTCTCCAAATCTCTGACCACCTCCCTGTGCCTTTCCTCCTAGCGGTTGCTGGGTAATAAGGGAGTATGGACCAATAGAGCGCATATGTATTTTGTCTTCAACCATATGATGAAGTTTTAATATATACATATATCCAACTGCTATAGGTTGATCAAATTCTTCCCCGGTTCGACCATCTTTTAATTTCATTTTTCCACTAGCGT
The DNA here is from genome assembly GCA_964355845.1 of uncultured Candidatus Saccharibacteria bacterium. Taxonomy (GTDB): domain Bacteria; phylum Patescibacteriota; class Minisyncoccia; order Phycocordibacterales; family PALSA-1337; genus CAIOGI01. Next base: position 4,562 of record CAYHFF010000011.1, on the reverse strand, counting down.
CAAATCCAGCTTTTACAAGTTCTTCTTTTATTTCTATATCTGTTGCACCTGCAAATGGTGGGACAATTGCTTGATAGCCTAGTGTATGCGCCGCAAGACCAAGGTGAAGTTCCAATATCTGACCGAGATTCATACGGCTTGGCACTCCAAGTGGAGTAAGGATAACATCTACAGGTGTACCATCTGCCATGTATGGCATATCTTCTTCAGGTAATATCCTAGAAATAACTCCTTTATTTCCATGTCGTCCTGCAAGCTTGTCTCCGACAGATACATTTCGCAATTCTGCGACTTCTATATAAATTTTCTTTATAATTCCACTTTCTAATTTATCGCCTTTCTCTCTTGAAAAGATTTTTACAGAGATAATACGACCGCGCTTTCCGCCTTCCATTCTCTTTGATGTATCTTTTACATCACGAGCCTTTTCACCAAATATTGATCGTAGCAATCTCTCTTCAGGTGTAAGCTGTGTCTCGCCCTTCGGAGAAATCTTACCAACTAGTATATCCCCAGGGCGAACCTCAGCTCCAACACGCACTATTCCATCCTCTGCTAAGTTTTTTAGCTTTGCTTCACCGACATTTGGAATATCGCATGTGGTAACTTCAGGTCCAAGCTTTGTATCACGGACATTTACCACGAACTCCTCTATGTTTATAGAACTAAATTTACTATTTTTTACTACTCTTTCAGAAAGAATAATGGCATCTTCATAGTTATTTCCAGACCATGACATGAAAGCTACTAGCATATTTTGTCCCAATGCAATTTCACCATTGTCAGATGTTGATGTATCTACCAATACATCACCTTTTTTCACTTTTTGATTCAAGTCAACAATAGGTCGCTGATGAAATGCGGTGAATCCATTTGTTCTTGAAAAGTGAATAAGATTGTATTCTTTTTTTCCACTTTTTTTGCCTTCAAAAATAACTTTCTTTGCATCAACATAAGTTATTTCACCGTCCTCAGGTGCCAATATTATTCGTCCTGTATCCACTACTGCTTTCTTTTCAATACCGGTTGCAACTAAAGGTGCTTCAGGAATGAGACATGGGGTTGCTTGTCTTTGCATATTTGAAGCCATGAGTGTGCGATTTGCATCATCATGATTTAGAAAAGGAATAAGGGATGTAGCGATAGAAAATGCTTGATTTGTTGATACATCTATATAGTCCACTTCATCAGCTTTAGCAAGACTCGGCTTGCCGTTTATACGAACCTCAACCTCAGAAGCTGTAATTTTCCCATTTTTATCATATGGAATAGCAGCATGCGCAATACGAAAATTTTCTTCCTCGAGAGCATTCATGTATTGGATTTCTGTTGTAACTTTTCCATTTTTTACCTTAGCGTATGGAGTTTCAATCATGCCGAAATCATTTATTCTAGCAAAAGTAGAGAGGCGGAGCACAAGTCCAATATTTGGTCCTTCAGGGGTATGTATAGGACATAGACGACCATAGTGAGATGGGTGCACATCACGGACTTCAAAACCTGCTCTTTCACGGGTAAGTCCACCCGGACCAAGTGCTGTGAGAAGCCTTAGATTTTCTATTTCTGATAGAACATTTTCCTGACCCATAAATTGCGATAACTGATTTGTTGTAAAAAATTCCTTTATTCTCGCCTGCAATGGTCTAGGGAAAACAAAGTTCACAGGCATAGTAATATCAGGATCAACTGTAGACATTCTGTCTTGTATATTTCTCTTCATCTGTGTCATTCCAACACGAAGTTTCTGTTGCAAAAGTTCTCCAACATACTTTGCACGACGAGAACCTAGATGATCTATATCATCCTCCACAGCATCTGGTGTATTATTTAAATTCACTATATGAGCAAAAATTGTGGCGATATCATCAACAGATATAGTTCTTCTTTCCAATTCTTTTTCATCCATTGATTTACTGAATCTTTTATTGAAACGGAATCTACCGACTTTATTTATATCATATCTATCAGGATTAAAAATATTGCCTATGAATTCACGGGCATTGTCTGCAGTTGCGAGATCTCCATCACGCAATCTCTTGTGAATCTCTATATACGCCTCATCTTCAGTCTTTGCATGATCCTTTGCAAGAGTGAGTTCAACAGCTTTAGTAGCGAGCTCATTTCCTTTGAATAGAGCTAGAATATCAGCATCTGTTTTTGCGCCAAGTATTCTAATAAGAGTTGTGATTGGGAATTTTCTCTTTCTATCTATACGAACATATATAGCAGAATCAGAATCTGATTCTATTTCCATCCATACTCCACGAGCTGGAATTATCTTTGCGCCAAACAAATTTTTACCTTTTGTTTCATTTAAAGTAAAAAATATTCCAAAAGAACGGGCGAGTTGCGCCACTATAACTCTTTCAATACCGTTTATAATAAAAGTCCCATGATCAGTCATAAGTGGTAAATCAGCAAGAAACATTTCTTGCTCTTTTGTCGAATCCAATAGCTTATTGTGAAGTTTTACTTTTACTTTTATCTGACCTTCATAAGATAATTTATTACTCTTTGCGTAATGTTCATCATATTTTGGCCTAGAAAGTTCAAAGCCAGAAAATGATAATTCAAATTTCTTGCCTGCATAATCTTTTATTGGTGAAAATTCCTTTAGAACTTCTCCTATACCCTTCTCAATCAATATATTAAACGAAACAATCTGCGATTCCACCAAATTCGGCATTTCCGTAAGCGACTCCTTGAAACGGCTGAAATACTTTTTTGTTATCTGCATAAAAAATTATTGTAAAAAATTACAAATACAGCGCATTGATAATAAAAACTCAATAGAAACTTGAGACATATTACAAAACATTTCTTCAATACTAGAATAACACAATCAATGAAGTTATGGTGAGCTTAGCAGAGATGGTAAAATAAGTCAAGAGAACCTCCTTGAATTCTATAACAGAAGGAAACTAGTTATGTAAAATTTCCAACTTACCATCATCAACCCAAATAGCCTGATCATCATTAATAAAAATGAGTGTTTGCAAATTTTCAGGTAAATGTTCTATCATTTGTAAATTACTTTTTGTACAATCTTTATTGTTTACATGAGGAATAATAAGAAAATTAACCAGTCCAAGGCCAGAAAAATCTCTCATTTTCTTTGCAAATTCTGCGTCTTCATCATCGTATGAACTCAATCGAAGATCAGATGATGCAATCATTGAACCTGCACTTGTGCCTGAATAAATAATCTCGTCATCTTTAACAGCCTTGACTATCATTTCAGCAAATCCTTTTTCTTTAATTAAGGAAATGAGATACAAAACACTTCCACCGCAAAAATGTAGTATATTTGCTCTTTTAAGTGTAGTCTCAAAATCTTTTTTAGAAATATGTCGAAGATCAATATCAACAATATTTGAACCCAACTCCTTAAATGCATTTCGGTCTGCTTCTACCCACCACTTATCACCCGAGTGATTGTCAGAGGCATTCGCAATAAATAAAACCGAGGGACTCTTTTTTGAGAGTTTAGTGTTGAGAAGTTGTAAGGTGTTGTTTGAAGATGCTAAAAATAGTTTCATGGTAATAATTATACTACACACTACATTAGATAAGTATTTCTGGTCTCAACTGGTTCAGGATTGTGAAGATGTGGTAAGTATAATACGTCTTGCTATTTTATAAAATAAGCATAAAATTCTTTGTAACATGAGCGCCAATAACTATATAAAAATAGAAGAAACCTCTCCCGATAAATTCAGGGTTGCAGAGAAAGACTATGAGAGTGATATGGATATAAATCACTTGGGTGATTTCGATCTCCTCAAGTCATCTGTTGAAAAGGCTGAGGCTTATATTTCGGACATAGAGTATGATGTCGAGTATGGTATACGGTTTGCTTTACTTGATTCAAAGGTTAATTCTAAGGATTTTGATACATGGAATGTAAAAAAGAAAAATGCAGAACTGGAAAAAAGTCGTCTATATACTACGAGAGAAATTTGGTGGTGTAGACTCGGTCTTAACATAGGTTTTGAACAAGATGGAAGTGGTGAAGAATTTTTACGTCCCTGCGTAATCGTGCGGGGATTTGGTCCGAGGGTATGTATGGTCGTTCCCCTCACCACGTCTCAGAATAGACATCCTTTGCGTATACCATTGGGAGATGTTGACGGAAAAAGTGCATCCGCTCTTCTTTCCCAAATACGTTCAATTGATACTAGACGGCTTGTCGAAAAGATAGGATTTCTTGATAAGGAAAAGTTTGAGGAGTTAAGAAAAAATGCCAGAAGTTTATTCTGACATTTTTCCTACTTGTTCTCCTCCTTGCGGAGGTGAGGCCGAAGCCACTTGTACCTATACAATAACAAGTTTGTGAATAAAAAGCAAGCTCGATTTCTCTTCTTATTTTTACCCCTGCCAGAGGCAGAGTCGGGCGCAACTGCTAACCCTTTTAGGGGAGGGTCGAAATGGTAGTGACCCTAGTGTAACAGAAGAAGGATAGTTTCATTTCTTCATAATTTTCCTAAACACTCTTACAAACCAAGTCTTAGACATAAAATCCAATGTTAAAGTTATCTCTTCAATGACCCGTTTTTCTTTCC
>CAYHFF010000010.1:0-16833 GCA_964355845.1 uncultured Candidatus Saccharibacteria bacterium | reverse complement strand
ATTGACTTTGTAAAGGTTTTATGCTAGGTTTTATTCAGCTCTTTGAGTCAATAAACAATCAACCAAGAGGATAATTATGCATCACTTATCAGATGAGGAAAAGAAAGAAGCAACAATTAGAGGTCAGGCGCTCATACTTGCCCTCATAAGTTCAGCGTTTGCCGGATTAGCAGCTGGAATCGCTTCATCGAATAGCTGGGTGGGTCTTCTATCTTCATTGTCAGTCATGACGTTTTTCCTGGCGATGTCGGCGTACCAGAGGACATGTTAAATACAAATCCACAAAAGATCCATCGACATTCAGTCACTGAAAGAATGGGGCTGGACTGTCTGCGACATCAGTCATGGTCAGGTAATACTATGAAAAAACAGCCGAAAGTAGCTTACACGTGGCGAACCCACCACAAGCCACGACTTCAAGAGTTCGCCAAGCAGGAGCATCGAACAGTCTCAAACACTGTTAACCTTGCAGTTAAAGAATTCCTTATACGGCGAGGGCTTATACCTGAGGCTCCGCAAACCAGAAGGAGGTAAAAGTTGAAAGACTCCACTCCTCATCTGGTCCGCGAAGCGTTCACGCTCCTCGGAGTTGATAACTTCAAAGACCTATCGCTCGCCTATAGTCGTGAAGATCAAAAGCTCATGAAGAGTCAGAAGTGGGACCCCAAAAATCCCGCTCTCATCACCAATCAGGTGAAAGTAATTCTTGAGCAGATTGATCCAAACGATTTTAATGAGGATGACAGGAGTTGGTACTTCGAAGTCCTCTGGTTCTGGTATCACCATGCGGTGAGTTGCACATCATGGATTACTGAACAGCCACTTGCACAAGCCTACGCTACCAAAGCATTGGCTCTGCAGGAAAAATGCCAACCGGAAGGTTTCGGCCAACCGAATCGCATCACCAGACTTCTCTGGCTTCTCGTTCATGACAAAGTAGATGAGGCTAAGAAATGGATAACAGACAAGCCTCCTGGTGCTGATGAGATCGAGCATCAGAGCGGTCTTTATCTTATTCAAGATTATGAACAACGAAAGTTTCAATGAAAATCACGGGCGACCAAGGCATTATGCTAAGGTCGCTCTTTTTATTAATTTTGTCACTTATCTATGAATATGAAATCCTCCATAAATTACTTGTAGAGAAGCTCATAATCTACATCCTTGCCAATAATTCTCGTATACCCTCCACATCCATCCACCTCAACAGCCCCGCACTTACATGAAGTCATCTTTTTGTGTGTATCCTGGTATATTTCAGTGTTGCACCTCTTACACTTAATATAAGTTTCTTTTTTGATTGTATTTTTAACTTGATCCATATTTATTTTTGTTCTGCTACTTCCGCTTCACTTACAGATTCAATAAGAGTCTCCTTTCCTGCTGATACCCTAAGATACCTATCTCGAAGTAGATAGATTTTTTTAAATACAGACGTGACTTTTGACAAATATTAAGTATATCAACTTTCACGGTTTTGTTAACATAATCGTGAAAATACTGACTTTTTATACTGATTTTCACGGTTTTGGGATCGAATATACCGGCATTTAGTGAAGAAAAAGTGATATAATTCACAGTATATGAACATCTCAAGAACAAAATTCATTATAATCTTCATCATTTCTGGGTTCATCTTTCTTTTTATTACTACCTCACTTTTAGGATCCACTGGCCCCAGAGGCTTTCCTAAGACCCCAGACTCTATCCTCAGAACTGGCAGTGATTCACCAGTCATATGGAAAAGTACCCTATCCACAATTATATTACCTATTAAAATTGTTTTAATAGGACCTTTGGCTTTGCCTCAAATTAATTTTTTAAAAGATGATCCCCCACCTCCATTTATTGGCATCTATTTAATTTTCTATTGGTCTATCCTTGCCTCAATTATTTATTATCTTGTAGATAGAATAAAAGGTAATTACTAAATTTTATTCTTGTTAAACATCAAGTAGATAATCATACAAAGTAGAACTATAATAACCATTATAGCTACAATACCCCAAGGTACATTGCTTAGTGAAAATACAGATGAAGTTGCTGATATTACTTTATCTGAATTAGTTGAGATCACTGGAGCGGGAGATTGTGTGACTGTTTTTGTTGTTGCGATAGTTTTTGATCCTATATTTTTATTTATATAAATCTGACTACCACATGCCTGTGTTGCTCTCTGACCATTTTGAGCTATTACTGTGACATTTGCTATTTTTGTACCGACAGTACTATATATATGCATTGCAAAATTTTGTGTTCCGGATAGATTATCAGTTCCAGACCATATATATGAAAGTGAATTGTTTCCTATGCCATTTGGTGCTATAGCTTCTACTGACCATGTAACTGGAGTGCCTATTTTTGTTGTAGTCTTATCAGGATAGCATGCTATTTGAAAACCATTGTTTAATGTATATGAATTTATATTTGAATTATTATATGCTGTATAGTCATAAGCATTATAGTATGATGGTGTGCCAATTGTAACTGTATTTGTACAAATCTGAGAAATTGTCTGATTTCCTGATGAGACAGTAACTAGAGCATTTTTTACACCAATAGAACTATATGAAGTATTTAAATACTTACTGTACCCTGTAATATTATCAGCCCCTGTCCAATTGTAACTATATGACCCATTTCCACCAGTTGCATTTGCTTGCCATACTATATTTGTCCCAATTGGCGCAAATGTTACATTTGCATTACATGATACATAGAGCTGGGGGCTATTATAATAATTTGTACTATTGTATCCATAATTATAGTAATCTCTATTATAATTATTACTATAATTATTGTTAAAGTTATAATCATATACTTCTACTGAACTGCAGTTTTGTGAAATAGTCTGAGTACCAGATGTAACTGCTATAGAAGCATTTTTTGTTCCGAGTGAATTGTATCTTTTTGAAATAGATGATCCGTATCCACTCAATCCCTCACTACCATTCCATGTTATATGATAAGTACCATTACCACCTGAAACTGAAGATCTCCAATAAAAAGTATCATTGATAAGTCCTGTAGTAGGACTAGAATAACAAGAGACTGATAATGGGCTGATCTGTTCTGAATATGTATATATAGGATTAGTAACTATTGGAATGACAACAGGATTGGTCACTACGCCTGGATTTGTGTTTACATTTGTTATTACATTTGAATTGGGAGAATTTACATTACTATTTACATTGCTTGTAGAATAATTTGTTACATTCTGCGCTTCATTTTCACAAGCAAAAAGACAGAACGGATCTATCAACCTCTCCAATTGAAAAGCATAAGAAAGCTTAATAGGTGCTGAAACAAGTATTAAAAGTGCAATAGTTATAATGTATTTATTCTTCATTAAATTTATATTATATTGATAAAGTATATACTATATTTAGCTATATGTCAATATTAGCTTTTCTAGCATTTGACTGTATAAACATCTTTCTGCTCGGAACATCGGTTCCCATAAGCATGTCAAATACCTTGTCCGCTTCTTGTACATCCCCTATATTTACTTGTTTCAGTATCCTTTTTTCAGGATCCATAGTAGTTTCCCATAGTTCATCTGCATTCATTTCTCCGAGACCCTTATATCTTTGTATAGAAATTTTCACTTTTTTTCCTTTTACTTCATTTTGTTCCTCTGACTCTTCGGTGGATTCTGAATCAACAGAAGTCTCTGCATTATCGTTTTCAATCAAATCATTCATTTCATCAATCTCTTTTCCTATTATTTTATTTTTTTCCTCTTCAGAATAAAAATACAAAATCTCCTTCCCTCTTTTTACTTTATAAAGAGGCGGTTGGGCGATATATACATACCCACCATCTATAAGTGGTCTGAAATACCTATAGAGCAATGTCAATATAAGTGTGCGTATATGAGCCCCGTCTACATCAGCATCTGTTGCAAGTATTATTTTATGATAACGGAGCTTTGAAATATCAAAAGTGTCCCCTATTGCAGTACCAAAGGCAAGCACTAAGTTTTTTATCTGTTCAGATCCTAACATACGATCAAGTCTTGCCCTTTCTATATTTAAAATTTTTCCACGAAGTGGAAGTATGGCTTGTGTACGACGATCACGCCCTGTCTTTGCAGTTCCACCAGCAGAATCTCCCTCTACAATAAACAATTCGGATTCAGAAGCATCACTTGTCTGACAATCAGCGAGCTTTCCCGGTAATGTCATCCCTTCCAAGGCACCTTTTCTAAGCACACTATCCTTTGCGGCCTTTGCAGCTTTACGAGCTTTCATTGCAAGAACCACTTTCATTATCATTGCTTTTGCATCATCTGGATTTTCCTCTAGAAAACTTGCAAATGACTCTCCAAAAACAGTAGCTACAGCGCTCTGAGCTTCTACTGATCCAAGTTTTGCCTTTGTTTGTCCTTCAAACTGTATTTCACGAAGCTTCACAGATATAACTACTGTAAGGCCTTCGAGCACATCATCTCCTGTAAAGCTATCTTCACCATCTTTTATTAAATTATTCTTTTTGCCATAAGTATTTAGACTTCTTGTGAGCGCAGTTTTAAATCCTGTGACATGAGTTCCACCTTCTGGATTGTAGATATTATTTGCAAAAGGTAAAATGCGAGATGATATATCATCGGCATACTGTAGAGCAATTTCTACTGACTCAACACCCTCAACTTTTTTCTCTACATAGAAAATATTTTTATGTACTGGTTTTAATATTTGATTATTGAATTTCACTAGAGATGTAAGTCCATTTTCAAAGAAAAATGTCTGTGATGGTGTTTGTAAATTTAAATCACTGAGATAAGTAATACTTTCATCAATTTCTAAAATTCCTTCTTTGTCCAGTTTCAAAATATTGCCAAATATACTACTTTTATTATCACTATCACCACCCTTGTATTCACGCGCATCTATAACGGTTATTCGCAATGCCTTTACCAGATATGCCTGCTGACGCAATGAATTCATAACACGGTTATAATCAAATTTTATTTCCTTAAAAATAACTGTGTCTGGCTCAAAAGAAACTATAGTTCCATGTTCTTTTGTGCTTCCTACTTTTTTTACTGAAGCTTTCTTTTTTCCTTGAGAATATTCTTGTGTGTAAATCCCTCCATCTTTATGAACCCAGACTTGTGTATAAATAGAAAGCGCATTTACTACAGATGCTCCCACTCCATGCAATCCGCCAGAAACTTTGTATCCTGATTCATCACCACCAAATTTTCCTCCGGCATGGAGAACGGTCATAATGGTTTCCAATGCTGAAACTTTTGTAGTTTTATGAACATCTACAGGTATACCACGACCATTATCCACAACTCTTACTCTATTATGAGGAAGTAAAGCGACTTCTATATGATTTGCAAAACCTCCCATGGCTTCGTCACGAGAGTTATCAAATATTTCAGTAATAAGGTGATGTAGTCCATCGGGTCCTGTAGTACCGATATACATACCTGGGCGTTTCCTAACAGGCTCTAGACCTTCTAGGACTTGTATGGAATCTGCACCGTAATTATCTTTCTTTTCTTTTGCCATGAGTTTTAGTAGATAAATTATAGCAGAAAAGGAAAGAATTTGCATCAATATTTACATATTTATCTAATCATATCTTATACTTGAAAATCTTTACTTTTCCCCCATTTTTAACTAAACTATATAGATATGAAAAAGTATATAATTCCCCGAGATGAAGAAAAGGTACTACTCGCCGGCTTTGATAAAAGAGATGATGTCGAGGCAAAGAGGATCAAACGCTATGTGGCAATGGCGGATCTTTCTCGCACAGAAGGTAGCCCTCTGCATGAGATTATGAAAAGAGTGACAGGTCTTCCATTACTTAAAGACTTTGATCATATCGATATACCTGAGGTTATTCCTACAAATATTCTCTTTGACCTTTTCAACTTTGCTCCAGATCATCCTGCACGAAGCACATCAGACACATACTATATTGATTCAAAAAATGTTTTGCGAACGCATGATACGGTGATGTGGTATTACTATCTGAATCTTCCTGAAATAAAACAAAAGATTGCTGAGAAAAAATCACTTGGAGTAATGTGTTATGGAAAAGTTTATAGAAAAGATGAGATTGACCGCCATCATATGAATATTTTCCATCAGATGGGTGGATTGTATCTCGTACCAAATAGCGAGAAGACTCTTGTGCTTGATGATTTGAAAAATGTATTATCAGAAATTGTACAGAGCGTATTTGGAAAAGATATAAAGTTCCGTTTCAATCCGGATACATTCCCCTATACAGATCCATCACTTGAGGTAGAAGTAGAGATAAATGGTCAATGGATAGAGATTCTTGGTGGTGGTATGCCACGCCCTACTGTCCTCAAAGATTTCGGTATAGAAGGTTACAATGGCTGGGCATTCGGTTTTGGTCTCGAGCGCCTTGCTATTATCAGTATGCAACTTCCTGACATAAGACTATTATGGTCAGATGACAAGAGAGTTACAAAACAGCTTGTCCTTGGTAATAAATTCATAGAAGTAAGCAAATACCCTGCCGTTGTCCGCGATATTTCTTTTATTGTCAAAAATACTTTCGTACCAAATGATTATTTTGATCTTGTACGCGAAACTGCACCTGATATGGTGGAAGAAGTAGAGCTTCTTGATAAATATGAAAATGTAGCAAAGTTCGGAGCAGACAAGGTGAGTTATGCATACCGTATTACTTATAGATCACTTGATAAGACACTTACAAATGAAGAAGTGGATGCGATGCATAAGAAAATTGAAATGGAAACAGTAAAAGTTTTCGGTGGAAGTATTAGATGAAAAACTGGAGCCACCTCCCGGGATCGAACCGGGGACATCTACTTTACAAAAGTAGCGCTCTGCCAGCTGAGCTAAGGTGGCGTATTAAATTTACAAAACCTGCTTTTTATTTACTATATCCTCCCTATTCTCCGAAATCATTTTAAGATATATTGACGATCCCCCATTTTTATTTATATCTCCCTTTCCCCGCACCATATCCAGCACTTTTTTTGATGGTGGATGCATATGAGCCATATTTCTAAGTCTTATATATGTTTTTCGCACCCACGAAAGTATATGATAAGCAATCCACTGAAGAAGTGCAAGTGCGGTCTTTCTGTTGAAATACGAAATAAATTTTTTTGTTGCATTAAAAAAATTATGAACTATGTGATTTGTATTATCTGATACTTTAGATATAATAGACTTTTTTCCTGAACGGATTTCATATACCTTTATAGAGATCATTATTATAATTCCCAAAAATGATGCATAGAATGAAATATTATATACATCTAAAAAATTTAATATGGATGACATGATAATATTAATTTACTTTTCCAATACAGCAAAACGAGTGAAGCGCGCAATAGCAATTTTTTCACCAAATTTTTGACCAGCAGCTAAGACAAGTGCTTCGATTGTCAATTCAGGATTTTTTATAAATGACTGATTCATAAGCACCATTTCTCCAAAATAGGTAGCGAGTTTTGCATCCAAAATCTTTTCTTGCATTTCTTTCGGCTTGTCTGCTACCTCTTTCATAAATACCTCTTTTGCTGTATTTATTATCTCTTCAGTGATTTCATCTTTATTTAAAAATTTTGGATTTGACGCTGTGACATGCATAGCGATATCTCGAGCCAAAGCCTTGAATTCTTCATTTCCAGAAACAAAATCAGTCTCACAGACCAATTCGACCATACTTGCTACTCTACCGGTAGAATGCACATACGCCTGCACAATACCAGCGCCAAATGTTCTATCGCTTTTTTTCAAGGCCAATTCTCCGCTTTTTTTACGCAATATAACAAGCGCTTTTGCACTATCGCCTTCTGCCTCCTCCAGAGCTTTTTTGCATTGCATTACTGATATTCCAGTTTGATCTCTTAGTTCTTTTATTTGTTCTGTAGTTATCATAATAGTTAATGTTAAATAGTAAGCTATTAAACTTGCCCTAGTCTGTATTGCCAATATTATAGCAAATTTAGACAATAAAGCTAAACTTTTTTAGCGTTTGAATATGCTCTTGTTATCTCCTGCACAAAATAGCTTATACTTGTCTGAGATGCATCATTTCCAACAATAGGATAATCTACATCTTTTATATTACAATCTGAACCAAGAAGAGCAATAACCGGTATACCCATATCTCTTGCCTCTTTCACTGCTGTTTTTTCTTTTTTTGGATCAATCACAAATAGAGCTTTAGGCAGATCTTTCATCGAAACTATACCTGAAAAAAATCTCTCAAGATTTGATATTTCACGATCTATAAGTAATCTTTCTTTTTTTGTATATTTTGCAAGCTCTCCCTTCTCTCTTTCCTGAACCAATCTTTCCATTTTCTCAACTCTTTTTCGTATTTGAGTAAAATTTGTAAGTGTACCACCTATCCATCTACCGTCTACATAAGGCATATTTATTGACATTGCGCCTATTTTTATAGAATTTCTAGCTTCACTTTTACCACCAACAAAAAGTATTGATTTGCCCTCTTTTGCCAATGTTTCCACATACAATATAGCATCAGTCAATATTTTACTTGTTTTTTCTAAATCAAATATTTCAACTTTATTTTTTACACCAAAGATAAATGAATTCACTGTTGGATGCCTGCGAGTCTTAGAGAATGCAAAATGAGCGCCCGCCTTGAACATATTATCTATTATTGTCTTATTTGTTATCATAATTTATTGTATTGCTGAGTTTAACAAATAGAAATCAGTTTTGCAACTGTTCACCTGTCTTTTTATATTCTTGTAATTTATCTATTATAGGACCAATTTCACCTGACAATATAGTGTGTATATTACTCCATGACTCTTTTATTCTATGATCAGTAATTCTATCCTGTGGAAAGTTGTATGTGCGAATCTTTTCTGATCTATCCCCTGTTCCGATCTGTCCTTTTCTATCAGCGCTAAATTTTTTCGCTTCCTGCTCCTCCTTTAGCGCCTCTAGTTTTGCCATGAGTATAGACATTGCCATTTCACGGTTTGCTGACTGGCTCCTCTCTGCTGTGGCTCTCACATCGATTCCAGTAGGTATATGCAGTATTCTCACTGCAGTTTCAACTTTATTTACATTCTGTCCTCCTTTCCCACCAGCGCGAGAAAATTCCATTTGCAATTCGACTGGATTCACTTCAAATTTAACTTTTTTTCTAATTGGAAGAATTGCAACAGATGCAGTCGATGTATGAACTCTACCCATTTTCTCTGTTTCAGGAATTCTCTGAACCCTATGAACACCTGTCTCGTATCTCAATAATTCATAAACATTTTTTCCTTTTATTTCAAGTGTCAAATCATCTAGTTTTCTAATATTCCAACCTCTAGACTCTGCAAATTTTGCATACATCTCAAGCAATTGCTCTGCAAAAATATTTGCCTCATCTCCCCCTGCACCTGCTCTGACTTCTAGTATAAGTTCAGTAGGATATTCTATTTCCTCCTTTTCAGATTCAAGTATCACCTTTATTTGATTTTCTGTATTTTTTTTCTGATCATTTATAGCTTGTAAATCAATATCTGCCATTTCTTTCATAGACGGATCTTTTTGTATCAATGCCAAAAGCTCGGCTTCGTCTTTTAAAAGCTTTTCATATATCTCTGCAAGAAATGCAGTTTTGTGATTTTTCTTATAATCTTCGAGGTTCATAGAGATATTATACAAGATTATGAAAGAAGTATTTTCGGAAGGGGGTATCGAGCGCGTCGGCGCGAGATCTTCAGAAAATTCAAAGCATTGAATTTTCGTACCCTGTAGAGGATACTTCTTTCATAATCTTTAACTAGACTTCTTCTTCGCCTTTGACTGACGACTTTTGAACTTTTCTACGCGACCTGCACTATCAAGTGTTTTTTCCTGATTTGTATAAAATGGATGAGAAGAACTAGAGATTTCAACATGATAGACTGGGTATTCCTTACCATCTGTCCATTTATCAGTTTTCTGTGTCTTTATAGTTGATGAAATCAAAAATTTAACTCCATTTGAATTATCAATGAAAATAATTGGTCTGTATTCTTTTGGGTGAATATCTTTTCTCATAAGTATTCAATACTCTAGCAAATAAGAGATAATTATGCAATTTATTGAAATTTAGACAAATATAACCTTTTCCAGCTTTTCTACTCTATTATCTATACCATCTACATATACCTGATTGGCTTTGAGTGTAAGCTGTGATTCAATATTAGTGATTTGTATTTTCATTTCACCTATCGTTTCGAAGTGGATTTCCTGGTTTTCTATAACCTTATCAATCTTTTCTGACTGCTCTTTTAATTCTTTTTTGAATTCCTTAAAATCCTTACTGAGCTCTGCAAAATATTTTGGTATTTGTTCTGTCATTTTATTTTTGTAATTTAATTAAACTAATAAAGTTGGGTACTTGGTAGAATTATAAAACTATAGAAAAAAATTATCAAATAAAATTACAGAAAAAACATAGTTAAGAAATGAGCTATAGTCCCTGTAAAGGATCGATCATATTCTTTTGAATATCTGTAGCTTTCACGAGTACTTCTTTACCATATGAACAACTAGCTCCTCCGGAACCAAAGTACTTGCAGGCAGCCTTTATTTCGCCAGTATAGCTTCCAGCATAAGCTCCAAGATCTGTAAGATATAGCGAAGATGCCACGAAAGCATGTTCAGGATTCCATGGATCTGGAAGTGATATACCTAGACTACTAGCAATACGACCCTTGAATAACTCCCAAGTCGATGGGATAAACTGTGCAGGACCCATAGCTCCTCCGAAACCTCTACCTACGTAATACTTTGTACTACCTATCGGGCATGATACCGGAGTTTGTGTCCAGTCCCTACCAAGTGATAATGTAATAGTTTTAAATGGAGCTGTGTCTCTAGGAGCTTTCATTACTTGTTCGAAAGATGTGCCGGTATTTTTACCCACCCCATTTCCAGTTGTTAGATCACTGACGAAGCAGGAACCTACATTTGCCCCAAGATTACTTTCCTGTTTAATAATTGCTAGAAGAAAAGCCGGGCGAATACCAGTAGCTTTTTGGGCTTGTTGTGCATACTTCAGAGCGTCACCAAAGGGTATTGCCTTTGATCCACCAGCAAGTTCAAAAAGTGCAGCTCTTATCTGCGCGGCTTTTGATTTTTTTAAAGCCAATTCTCTTTCATAAGATTTCTCATTCCCTTTGCTTATTGTCAATAAACCTTTCTTTTCTTTTTCATTGATTTCAATATTCTTTTTCTCTGATTCAATTACAATTTTTGCATCAATTTCCTGATCTTTACGCTTACTTAAATTGCTTTTTTCAGTTTCTGTCTGAGACTTATCATCTCTGATTTTTTCAAATGTGGATCTTAGTGAATCCTGCATTGATTCAAAATTGTCTATATCGATAAATACTTCAGATATATTATCACTGGACAATATAAACTCAACAAATGTTAATGAATCAATTTCATTTGTTTTCCTCATAATCTGTCCCAGTGTTTCTACTCCACGCGCGATATGTCCCTCTAAATCATTTATTTTATCCTGTTTTTTATTTATATCCTTACCTAATGTTTCTATTTGAAGATTTTTTGCTTTTATATTTAGCTGTGCTACTTTTATTTTTGTGTTTAATATAAGAATATCTCTTTGCAATGACGCGCTCTGATTCT
This sequence comes from uncultured Candidatus Saccharibacteria bacterium, assembly GCA_964355845.1. GTDB lineage: Bacteria > Patescibacteriota > Minisyncoccia > Phycocordibacterales > PALSA-1337 > CAIOGI01. Next base: position 5,191 of record CAYHFF010000010.1, on the reverse strand, counting down.
GGGCATTTAAAAGTATTTTTTCAGTTTCTACTTGTTCACTTTCCACTTGAGCAAGTTCTGCCCGAAGCCTTGCTTCTCTTTCAGATTGGGATTCTCCAGATTGAGCAAAGGAAATATTGCTATTTGTAGAAATTATAAATACAAATAAAGCAAGAATAACAACCTTTAGAATTTTATTCATTTATATATTGTAACATAAATAAAGATAGGTCTTTATTTCTTTTTATCTACTACTTTCTCTTCAGTAACTGCTTCAGGTAGAACTTCACCCTCCTTTGCTTCCTTGCCCTTCTTTGCAACTTCTATTGTAGACATATCTATTGGTTTTACTTCTTCAATCTCTTCCTTTGCTTCAGATATAGATGCGAGTATTTCATCTGAACCGGACACTAGAGTTACACCATTTGGTAAAATTATATCCTTTGCAGTTATTGTGCTTGAGAAATCGATCAGAGTTGAAATATCAATAGACAATTCATGAGGAAGATCTTTTGGAATAGCTTCGATTTCAAGCTCTCGAGACACTTTAACTAAAATAGCGCCTTTATCCCTTACAGCAGGAGAAACACCTGTAAAAACTAATGGAATATTAACCTTGATTTTTTTACCTTTTTCTATAACATAAAAATCCGCATGTCTTGGCGCGCCTGTGACTGGATGAACATCAATATCGTGTATAAGTGCTTCATGTTCATTATTTCCTTCTTTTAAAATAATAACAGATGACTCACCAGCTTTTTTATATACTTTTATAAATTCAATTGTTGAAACAGTAATAGATGTTGATTTTTCTTTTGGGCCATAGAAAACAGCAGGCATTCTACCCTTTGCCCTTATATTTTCTAGTTTTAAATTCATATCCCGCTTCTCTGTAGTCAATGTAATCATAAACGCTATTATATACAGAATAGATAAAAAATCAAGCTTTCAAAGTTCAATTTATCTTGTATCAATTTAAATTATTAAATAATTTCAATTTATCACTCACTACTTTTTGCATTGCAAGTCTTGCGCCCTTTAGGTATTTATATGGCGAAATCTCGTCAGGAAATTCACTTAATGATTTTAAAAGACCTGCTCTATATGCAATTCTAAGTTCGGTATTTATATGCACTATAGAAATACCAGATTCAATCGCATGCCTTATATCCTCATCTGAATTTCCAGACGCTCCATGAAGCACTAGAGGAATATTTACTGCCTGCTTGATCTCTCTAATCCTCTCAATATTTAAAGCTGGCTCACCAGTTTTTACTATGCCGTGAATATTGCCAACTGCAGGAGCGAGCATATCTATATTTGTCTCATTTACAAAATCCTGTGCCTCTTTTACTGTAGTCAAATTCCCCACCCCATCTGGTATACTGTCTAAAATTTTTGATGATTTACCAATAAATCCGAGTTCAGCTTCAAATAAAATCTGTGGATTTATAGTTTTAGAATACTTTATACATTCTTTTGTTATGCTGACATTCTGCTCATAAGGGAGTTCAGTTCCATCAAAAATAATGGAATCAAAATCAGCATCGATAGCCTCTTTTACTTTTTCAAATGAATATGAATGATCAGCATTTAAAAAAACTGATTGTCCTGTATGTTCTCTATAGGATTTTACCATTGCCGATATTTCATTGACTCCGATATATTCCCGCTCACCCTCGGATACTCCTATGATTACGGGAACATTGAGCTCTTTTGAGGCATTTACCACAGCAGAAAAACCATCACTATTTGAAATATTAAAATGACCAATTGCTACTTTTTTAGATTGCGCTTCACTTATACAATCTTTCAGTGTTTTTTTATTATTCATGATATAATTCTATCATAAAACTTTTATATATGTTTGATAAAAATATAGATTTTCTAGCAATCGGTGATATAACAACAGATGCTTTCATAAGACTCAAGGAAGCAAATGTGCATTGCAAAATAGACAACGATAATTGTGAATTATGCATGAAATTTGGTGATAAATTACCTTTTGAATATGTGAAAATCATTAAAGCTGTTGGTAATTCTGCAAATGTCTCGGTTGCAATATCACGCATTGGTATTCGATCTGGACTTATTTCTGAAATCGGAGATGATTTGAATGGAAAAGATTGTCTAAATGTACTCAAACATGAAAAAGTTGATAGTAGATATGTTTCAGTTAATAGAGGCATGCCATCGAATTATCATTTTGTACTTTGGTTCAATTCTGATAGAACAATTTTAGTAAATCACATAGAATACAAATACAAATTACCAAGTATCAAAAAAACTCCAAAATGGATTTATCTATCCTCATTGGCTTCAAATACAAGAGATTATCATGATGAAATTGCGGATTATTTAAATACAAATGAAAAAGTAAAACTAGCATTTCAGCCCGGTACATTTCAAATTAAATTGGGAATAAAAGAATTAAAAGATATTTATAAAAGAACTGAAGTATTTGTTTGCAATTTTGAAGAGTCTCAGAAAATACTACATACAGAGTCACGTGATATTAAAATATTACTTTCTGAAATACATGCAAATGGACCAAAAATTGTGCTGATAACAGATGGTCCAAAGGGCGCCTATATGCTAGACGGTGAACATTTTTATTTTATGCCTATTTATCCCGATCCGAAGCCACCACTTGAAAGAACTGGCTGTGGTGATGCTTTTGCTTCTACTTTTGTAGGAGCACTCATGCTCGGTAAGGCTCCACTTGAAGCATTGATATGGGCTCCAATAAATCCCATGTCTGTAGTGCAGTATGTGGGAGCGCAGGAAGGACTTCTAAATCAGGAAAATATAGAATGGTTTTTGAAAAATGCCCCACCGGAATACAAACCAAGGGAGATTTAGTTTATAAATTAAAATTACTATACACCATGTCTACTTATAGTATCTTTTAAGAAAAGAATTTTTAAACTCAATAAATCTCTCATCAAGAATTGATTTTCTTATATCTTTAACCAAGTTCACAATAAAATATAGATTATGTATTGATGCTAGAGTAGAAGCCAGAATTTCTTTTGATCTAAATAAATGTGATAAATACGCCCTTGTAAAATTTTTACATGTATAACAAAGACAATTTTCATCAATTGCATTAAAATCTTCTTTAAATTTAGTATTTAAAATATTCACCTTACCGTCCTTTGTGTACAAACTTCCATTTCTAGCAATTCTAGTCGGACTAACACAGTCAAATGTATCAATACCATTTTCTATACCACAAAATAGATCAATAGGTTCACCAATACCAAGGAGATGCCGTGGCTTGCCCTTTGGTAAAATATCATTGACCCATCCTACCGCGGTATGTATATCCTCCTTATCAAATGAACCGCCAATACCAAATCCATCAAAATCCATTCCTCCTATAATCTCCGCACTTTTTTTTCTCAAATCTTCATGACGACCTCCTTGAACTATACCGAATAATGCTTGATCATTTGTATTATTTTTTTTATGATACTCAAGTGATCTCTTCGCCCATCTATGAGTTCTATTCATTGCTTCTATCTGATATTCATAGCTTGCATGAGGTGATGTACATTCGTCAAAAGCAAATATTATATCAGCGCCAATATTGTGTTGAATTTCAATTGATTTTTCTGGACTGAAAAAATGTGTACTTCCATCTATAATTGATTTAAATTCAACCCCATCTTCTGTAATCTTTGCATATTTATCTTTTTCTATATTTAAATTTCCATCAATTTCATTTTCTATAGAATTTTCTATTTTCTGATTATCATCTACCCTATCGGCTATTTTTGATGCTTTACTATTGTAGGCTGAGCCAAGTGAGAAAGCTTGAAAACCTCCTGAATCAGTAAATGTAGGCTTATCCCAATTCATAAATTTATTCAATCCTCCAGCATTTTTTACTATTTTATCGCCTGGCTGTAAATATAGATGATACGTATTTGCAAGAACCGCATCTGCGCCTAATGTATTTATTTGTTCAGGATTTAGTGATTTTACCGTTGCTTTTGTGCCAACAACGATAAATGCTGGTGTATTTATTATTCCATGTTTAGTTTCTATAATACCAGCCCTTGCTCTACCATTTCCCAATTCCTTTACTATATTGTATTTCATGTGTTTAATTATTGAAATGATAATAACATATTGTTTGATTATGATATAATCTTTTGTATGTATAAAGAAAATGAGTTAAATGCAGAGAATATAAATAAAAATATTGACAAGCATATAGAAGAAATACGGAGGGAATTTAAAATGGGTTTTGAATTTATAAAAAAATATCCAAAATCAATTACTTTTTTTGGATCATCCAGACTAACTCCAGATAGTTCACACTATCATGAAGCGTATAGACTAGCGAAGAGAATATCAACAGAACTTAAATACACCATAATCACAGGCGGAGGGCCTGGCATAATGGAAGCGGCAAATAAAGGCGCTTTTGATGCAAATGGTATGTCTGTGGGACTGAATATAGATATTACTTATGAACAGCATGTAAATGATTATACAAATGACAGTATAGAATTCAACTATTTCTTCGCTAGAAAATCAATTATGAACTTTGCAGCTGAGGCATACATATTTTTTCCAGGTGGTTTTGGAACACTTGATGAATTTTTTGGAATATTGACATTAATACAAACCGAAAAAATTCCCAGAATTCCAATCATACTATTTGGAAATGATTTTTGGAATCCGATAATTAAAATCTTAAAGGATGACTTGCTTGAAAAACATCATACTATAAACAATAAAGAATTTGATTTATTCAAAATAACAAACTCAGAAGATTTAGTAATAAAAATTTTAAAAGAAGCCCCTATTTCAAAATGGTGGGAAATGGTTGACTAATTTATTATACTAATTATGATTGTCACAAAAAAATACCGCATTAATGCGGTATTTTTCTGTGTTTCAGTAAGACGAGTTAAGTATTACCAATTTCCACGACTCTCTCCACCTCTATTAAAATCCTTTCGTGGAGCACGAGGTTCCATCGGACGAGCCTCATTGACAGTTAGATTTCTACCGTCAAGTGGCTTACCATTGAACATATTGACTGCATTATCTGCTTCAGCATCTGTAGTCATCTGAACGAATCCAAAGCCCTTTGAACGGCCTGTCATCTTGTCCATGATTATACTAGCTGACTCAACTGCTCCAGCTCCAGCGAAGTGTGCCTTTAAAGCATCTTCACTTGTGCAGTATGAAATAA
>CAYHFF010000009.1:0-17534 GCA_964355845.1 uncultured Candidatus Saccharibacteria bacterium | reverse complement strand
TGACACTTCAGTGACTGGACTTGGCAATGAATATGATCAGGTTGGAAGATATATAATGAATCATCCAAAAAATAATCATGGTATTGTTAAGTTAAATAAACCATTAAAAGACCTTACATATTTATCAGGTTATCTACATTCTGGATGGGCAAAATATGCAGGTATACGCGTAAATGAAAATTTACAGAAATCTCTAGGTATTTTAAATAGTTATACTAGATTTGAACCTATATTTCCATGGACAGATAGTAGTGGAGTTCTAAATTTTATATTGATAGTAAAAAAATTAAAGTCATTACTTATCTGGTGGAAAAGTAAACAAAAGAAAATAGTCAATCTAAAAGACTGGAATGAAACAGGTGATGATTCAAATATAGAAAATAAATTCAAAATTACATCATCTATTATATTCATTTTAAAAGATATAAATAATGTACTCTTATATATTGTGCATCGCTTATTTCAAAATAAAAAAATATACATTAAAAAACTTAGACTTAGAAATTTTATGGAGATGGAAGCAAGATCAGAAAATAGAATAGTTCTAAGTGATGAAATGGATAGAAATGGAAAAAAAATACCACAAATCACTTTAAATTGTTCTGATCTGGATAAACGATCACTAATAGAACTGCATAGGGTTTTGGCTGAGGAAATAAAAAATAGAAATATAGGAGTATTGGAGAGTAATTTGAATAATATCAATCCTTGGCCAATAAATATTGATGCCAGCCATCATATTGGTGGCACTATCATGGGAACTGATCCTAGACTATCGGTTGTAGATAAAGATTTGAAAGTACATTCTGTGGAAAATCTATATATTTGTAGTTCATCAGTATTTCCAACAAGCGGTTGCGCCAATCCTACATATACTATATGCGCTTTGGCTATACGACTCGCACAAAAAATAAAAAGTATAGCAAAATAGATTATTATTATCTAAAATTATCTATAATATTTTTGGCGCGGGATATCCAAGTATATTGTTCGACATCTTTTTTGGCTTTTAAAGCTTTTGCCTCGATTTCATTTCCCTCTTTAAAGACTTTTTCTATTGCTTCATGAAGATCTTTTGAATTATCAGCTGTAAATATCGTAGAATTTGACTCATCGAGTATTTCACGAATTGCTGGCACATTTGAAGCGACTATAGGTGTTCCACTTGCCATATATTCAAAAAGTTTCAATGGTGATGTATAGTGACTACCTATATTTTCACTTGCTCCATTTGGTAAAATTAGAACATCAGCCGATTTTAAATACAAAGGTATTTCTGAATATGGTTTTTGACCCAATATCATACATCTTTTATTATTACCTTGACCATATTCTTCTCTAAACTCTTTCAAATCCTGATCTGTTCCCCCAACAAAAACCGCAATTTCATTATCATTAAAATTCGTAGATGCCTGTGCCAGAATATGCGCACCCTTCCATTTATATAAATGCCCCGCATATAAAGCAATCTTTATATCTCTAGGTAAAGCAAGTTTTAATCTAGATTCATCTTTTGATAAATTGATATTAAAAAGCGACAAATCAACCCCATCTGGTGCTAAGACTATTTTACCTGAAAGTTTTGGTTTTTTCTCTAAATAAAATTTCTCTAAACCTTTACTTATCACAACTATTTTTTTTGCAAAATTTGCAACTATTTTTGTAGCCAGATTCCATGAACCCCTATGAGATTCCCAAATAATATTTTTTGTGATGAAAATCAGATTTATTAATATTCTTTCTTCTCTTGAATAGACTATATCTACCCTATTATGTAAATACATAAACCATGCAGATCTTTCTGCAAAAAATAATGTCTGCAAATAAAAACCGATAGAACCGAGAAATAGAATATTTGGAACCCACACTTTTTTTATTTCAAAGTTTTTCTTGATTCCATAGAATTCAAAAGGATTTGTTTTTATTTTATTTTTTCTATTTGGAATAAGTAGTATGACTTCATGACCAAGATTTGCAAAAGCTTCGCACATCTTCATGATCTGTATGCCATGAGCTTTTTCAGTTGGAAGTCTTATATTTTCTATATAAAGTATTTTCATTTTGAAGTGTATTTATTTATATTTTCATGAGTGAAAATATGCCGAAAGAATACATCAATTCTTAGATACTGGTCAAATGCTTTTCTGGCAGATTTTTGCATTGTTAGCCAATCCTCATCTGATATCTTTTTATAAAAATCTGAAACAATTATATCCAATCTGTTTATATCTTTATACGAAACTTTCAAGATAAATTTGGAATAATCTATATCTTTGTCTAGTGGCAATGGACAATCAGTATCTATAAGTATTGGAATTCTACCGAGGGACAATGCTTCATAAAATCTAACTGAGTAATTCCCGTCTCCCTTTGGTGCGAGAATAAAATCACTTCCTAATATATTATTTCTATATTGTTCCCGAGCAACTTTTGCGTCAAGTGTTATAGTTTTTTCACTTGCACTATATGAATTTCTTATAATAAAATTTGTTTTGATGAGAATCGATTTATTCAAAATTGAAATAGCCTTTTTTCTAAAAGATACACCTAAGCGTCTAGGACCTAGGAGAGATAGATTTTTAAAAAATATTGCTATACGATCTTTCATACTTGGTGTATGAGCCCAACCACAAAAACCGATAATGGGTAAGATGGATTTGTTTCTATAAATTGTAGGCATATCATAGGAAAGATCAGATGCGTATGCTGGGATAACTATCTCATTTTTCTGTTTCAATGCCTTATACTGCGACATTCTAAATACAATAACATTTGGCAAATCTATAGATTCGCATGAATCACCTATGGCGAATAGTATTATCTTTTTTAAATTTGTATGTGAAAGTGCAAGTATATTTTCCAAATAACTTTTATTACTTTTAATTAGAAAATAATTATGAGGAATAAGTATAAAATCAGATAATGTTATATCGGTTACAAGATCAAATACAGGCTCTACAAAATCATCGAATATGTCTTTATCGCCAAATATATTTTTTCTTTTCTTAAAGCCAAGATTTGGATTCAATATTTCCAGATAATCTAAGTTTGGTAAAAGTTCAGATATATAAATTTTTAATAAATCTTTATTCATTCTTTTTATAAATAGATATCATGGAAAAATCTTTTCTACGGAAAAAGCCCGTGCAAACTACAAATAAATAGGCTACGGAATAGGCTGAAAAAGAATATAGCATAAAAAATAAATTCTTTATTGTTTTCTGATTTTTATATTTTTTAAGAAGATGCAGAGATCCTAATTCATACATAAGTCTTGGCGGTTTATAAAACCATGAAATCTCTTTTTTAAAACCTTGCTCAGACATGAGAATATCAAGATTATTTTCTGAAAATTGGAATGTATGGTAAGGCGGAGTAACTGAAGACCAAGGAATACCGAATATTTTAAAAAGCATCAGTGTAAATCTCGACCAAAGACAGTCAAGATTTGGAGTTGATATGATGATAATTCCATTCTTATGAATCAACCTATTGCATTCTTTTATAAAATCTCTCGGAGATAAAACATGCTCTATAATATCCCCAAGAAATATAACATCAAAAAAGTTGTTTTCAAATCCTGCATTTTGCAATAATCCATTGAATACTCGTATACCATTACTTACTGCAATGTCTGCAGTTCTTTTATTTAATTCAACACCAAAAGACTCGAAGCCTGACTTCTTTGCATGATAGAGAAATTCGCCATTTGAACAACCAACATCAAGAATTTTTTTTCCTAAATTTATTTTTTGCAAAAAATTCAAAATATCCTTTGTCTTTTTGACTGGCACTGTAACAGATAAATCTTTTGCTTTATTTGATTGATATCCTGATTCAATTGAATATATATCAGTATTAAGGAAACTTTGTTCTGGTAATGGATTCATAAAGACCAGATGGCATGATGGGCATCTATACAATACAAATCCATCCTTATTCATAAAAAAGGATGATTTACTCTTGCATATATGGCAATTATCATTCATATATTTAAACTATACTTATATTATCATTATTAAAATGATTTATTATCTCTTGTACTCTAGCTCCTGTAGAATGATCTTTTACCACTTTTTCATACTCTGTATTTAATTCTATTTGATCATTCTTATAATCATTGCGAATATAATTTCCCATATCTTTGATTTTTAATTTAAAATCTTCAAGATCTTTAAACTCCACAATTCTTTTATATTTTAAACGATTGCTATTTTCATTGTATATATCAATTTTTTCTGTCATAAGCATTGCCCCACTTCCTAGAATTTCCCAAAATCTCGCAGTATCAAATCCCCCTCCACCTATAGAAATACCGACCTTTGTTCTAGATAGGATTTTATAGAAATCATCTCTCCCAGCTTTTTTCGTATTATCATCAAAATTAAAACCACTGGTCTTTTTTGTATGACATTTAAAACCATTTTCTTTTGAAAATTTTTCTATATATTCTTTTACCTGCTTACGCAAAATCGGGTATTCATCTTGTCCAAATATACAAGTAAAATCTATATCTCTTGTATTATCTTTTTCAGCAAATATCATATACCTGCTCTCAATACCAAATGGCAATGGGATAATGCCTTTGATATAGGGCTTTTCCCGCCTAAAATATAATATACATTTCGAAAGCATGGTCTGATCAATAGAGCCTATGCCAGTATAACTCCCATCTATTACCTCTTGCTTTATTTTATTATCAAATCTATTATTCTTACCAAGTTCGGATCCATCTATAAAAATAGTTTTTTTCCACTCATTTATCTTTTCTGCAAGAAGAATATTTGTGCTATTTTTACCCCAAGTAAGAATTATCATATCCGCTGTTTTTGCAAATTCTATAAAATCAACTTCATCCTTTTCGTATTTTTCCAATGCAAAAGGATTTGGATAATTTTTTGTAACAAAAAAGACAATGTCACTTTTATATTTAGATAGTTCAATCAAACCGTCGAGTACAGTATTGGCTAGATAATCACTTTTTCCAGATGGCAAAATGACAGCAATTTTCATATTTGATTACTATATCACAATGACTTACAAAGCTCTATATACTTATTTATTGTATTGTCATAACCAAATCTTTTTTCTAAAAAGGATTTTGTATTACTTGAAAAAGTATTCAATAATTCCCTGTTATCTTTCAATTTTATCAATGCTTTTTCTAAACCTTCTATATCTTGTTCTTCGACCAAGATGCCAGTTATTCCATCATCAAATGCTTCAGGTATTCCACCACTTCTCGTACCTATTACTGAAACTCCGTAAGACTGCGCTTCAAGAAGTACTAGACCAAGCCCTTCGAAGTCTCCATCATCTACCATCATATACGAAGGAAGAACGGAGACATGCGCCAGATTATAGTATGGAATAATATCATCTACTTTTCCTAAAATGAAAACTTTATTATTGAGATTAAGATCAGTAACAAGTTTGGTCAGATTTTCTTTTTCCGGACCATTGCCAATAATAAACAGTTTTATATTATCGTCATTTATCTTTGATACAGCTTTGATCAAAAACTCAGTTCCCTTTCTTTTTACTAGTCTTGCAACAGAGATTATTACAAAAGTATTATTGTCTATACTATAAGAATTTTTAATCTGCAAAACATCGGAGTCACTATTTCCATTACCATTATTTTTTGTATAATTACTAGAAAGTAAAGCCTTTGGTACTATCGGATATATAACTTTTATCAAATTGTCTTTAAATTTGTATTTAATATTTGTTTGATTTTTTGTAAACTCACTTATTGTTAAAGCCTGCAAAACATTTGATATTGTCCATTTTTTCAAAATCAGCGTCTTTTTACTTGCTCTAGCATCACATGCATCGGTTCCATAAAATGTCACTAGACTCTTTTTTCTAAATACCTTACTCCATAAAGCAATCCAAAATCCTATAGGAAAAAGATTTAGAGAGTGAAATATGTCATAATCTTTATTTTTAATAAAAACAAATAAAGTCTTCCAGCCTGTATAGAAAAAATTTATTTTTTTATAAGTAATCAAATCAATTTTACTGTCCAATTTTTCACTTCTAGGATCACTATTTCCAAAAATCACAACTTTAATTTTCTCTACTTCATCATGTTTTGAAGTAAAGTGAATAAGCTCATATGAGAATGTAGCTATACCTCCTCCAGTTGGTGGATAATCCGCTCCAAAGAATAATATTTTCATGTTCTTTTGATTTTAGCTATAATAAACATATTATCTCTAAGATTAATTGGTAAAGAAATATGAGCTAATTTTGGATATTTTTTTAAAAAAAGTGCAAATCTGAAAAATATCTTGAGATTTGAGAATTTACCTAAGGTCAGAAAAATATATTCTAGAGTAAAATTCTTACCAATTGTCGTAGAGGTGACGATTTCAAAACCCTCTTCGTCTAAAAGTTTAATTAATGATTTACGATTAAAATAATATATATGTTCTGGTGGAACAATAAGATGCCATCTTTTGCCTAATAGACGGGCAAATGGACTTCCTGAATCTGGTGTATTTATTACAATAATACCATCCTTATCAAGCATTTTTGCGCATAATTTTATATGCCTGCGAGGATCCTCTACATGCTCTAGTACATCGAGTAAAGTTATAACATTAAATTTCTTGCTACGAGAGTAGAAAGTTTCAATTGTGCCTGGAAATATATTTAATCCATTTTTTTTACCTTTTTCCGATGCGACGGCAGAAATATCTATACCTGTTACTTTATAACCAGCATCTATAGCAATTTTCATAAAATATCCAGTGGCAGCACCAATATCAAGAAGCAGTTTATTTGACCTATTTTTAGTGTTTTTAGAATAAAAGTATCTATCAATATATTGAGTATATTTAATAAAAACATTTTTCATCGCTTCTTTATCCGCCTCATAATCAACATACCCAAATCCCTGTGAAGCACCTGAGAAATAATCTTCACAATAAATATCTTTACAATTACTAGGTATTGGATGAATTTTTAAGGTCTTACACTGTATACATTGATATACAGTGTAAGTATTCTTATGTGCATACTTTGTATGAGGCATTTCATTACATACATTACAATTAATATTTATTATTGATTTTCTAAATACAAGTCTCCATGGAGCTTTCAGTCCTTCAGACACAATATGATTTGATATTTTTGATTCTCCTATTATCCTATTTTTAAATATAATTGGTATTTCTACTATTTTAGCACCAGATTTGAAAAGAAAATATTTTAATTCAATAGTAAAAGCATAACCTGAACTACCAATATGTCTTAGATCAATATTTCTAAGTATACGAGTTGAAATTGCTATAAAACCTGCTGTAACATCTTTTATTGGTATACGAGTGATACATCTAGTGTAAAAATTTCCACCATAACTTAAAATCCTCCTCCACATTTCCCATCCAAGAGTACCTCCATGTTTTATATAACGCGAACCAACTACAATATCATATTCATTTCTTTTCTCTAACATATATGGAATATATATTGGGTCATGAGAATAATCCGCATCCATAGTAATCACAGTATCAATTTTAGTATCCTTTATTAATTCAATAAAAGCTGAAATATATGCCCTTCCCAATCCTTCCTTACCATTTCTCCTCATTATGGATAGATTGGGATATTCTTTTATAAGTTTGTCTACTATTACCTGTGTACCATCTGGAGAGTTGTCATCTACAACTAAAATATTGAGATTGGGTTCTATCTCAAAAACTTTTCGTATTATGAGTTCAATAGTGTCTTTTTCATTGTATGTCGGTATCACAACAACAGTTTTCATAATTGAGAGTATATCCTAAAACATAATAAAAATATATAAGAGTTATTTTTTACGAAAAAACTGATATTTTCCAATAGTTTTGTACATAATGTATTTATTATTACTAATATTTTTTATATGATTTGAATAAATAGCATTAGTAGCTATTATATATGGCAAACCTTTAATAATACGGTCAAGTGATGTACTCCCCACTCGTATTGTCTCTGTAATATCCATAAATTGTGAATAGTTTTCATGAGAAATGAAAGTAACTATTTCTGGTGCTTGATACACAAAAATTTCACTATTTTTGTGTATATCTGAAAAAAATTGCTCAAGCTCAAAAGTCTGTTTACTTTTACTATACTGCGCAGTCCAGCTTGTAAAAAGCAGAGTATAGCTCTGTATTCCTATAAATATCAAACATATAGTTATGGCACAGACTTTATATAACCTATTATAAAAAATATGAGCTAAATACAAAAGATTTGATGGGAACATTGTGAGTGCAATAAATTGAGCAATAAAAAAATAACGATAATACCCTATAGTCCTAAGATATGCAAAAATTATAAGTATACTAAAAAACCATAAAACTAATTCACTGTAGTTTATTTTTTCTCGTTTTTTAAAACGAATAATTAACGCTGTAGTCCAGACTAAAATGAGTATTGCAGTATAAATTGGTTGACCTTCGTTAATAAAACGAAGTAAATTTATAGTAACTGCTTCCTTAAGCATTGTACTATGAGGATTTGCGTATATAGCAAGCATTTCTCTGAATGTCTCTCCATGAAATTGAAATAATAACCAGAAAATAATAGGTGTAACAAAAGATAGTACACCGGTACAAATCAGTAATAGAGAGCTTTTATTTAACACAATTGATTGTACTTGTCTGAAATTTATAATTAATGGAATAAAAAGTGCTGGTAACAATAAAATAAATATCGGTTTTGTAACAATAGTCAAACCTATAAATATGAATGTAACTATAGTCAGAAATATCTTTTTCTTAAATGAATATAATGAATTAATATATGACTCATACACAATCTCTAGTAATATCATTGAACTGAAAAGAAAGAAAAGTCCAGGTATTTCTCCCAGTACATTTTTACCATGACCATATAAAGGTGGAAAAGTTATTATTAAAAATATTGAAAGTGTTAGAATTAGGATATTATTTGATGATATATTGCCTATTATATTACCTATTCTATTATTTTTAAGCCAGAAAAAAGTCGAAATCACAAGAAAAATTATAAAAATAGCCATTACAATACGTGCATTAAATAAATTATCACCGAAAAGTGAAAATACAATAGAAATAGGTAATGTTACGGGATAGCTGGTAGTTACATACCCAGCAGATACTATAGTTTGTGGATCTATGCGTAAACCTGAAAGACTTGAAATTGAGAAATTTCTGGCAGTTTGTAAAATAATTCCTTCATCCATCCATATTGGCGGTGACTCTGTAAGATTTGAAAATGAAAACCAGCATAATAAAGTTATGCCTAGGATAAATATAAAAAATACAATTCGTTTTCTATATAATTCCATTTAAATTTTTTACAATAGAAAGAATTAAGATATCCAAGCTTGATTTATCTTTAACTTCTTTATAGAGTGCCTGCGCTATAAGTTTAGAGTTATCATCTTTGTAAAGATACATGATTTTTTGCGATAAATCATTTACAAGTCCTTTTATACTATTATCCATACATAACAAATCCTTTGCATAAATTCCCAAATGCTTTTCAAAAGCTTTATTTGTAACAATCACTGGCAGACTTGCTGCCATCGCTTCCAATACTGCTTTATCTAAACCCCCAGTAGGCGCAAGGTTTACAAATATATCACTATTCCAATATAATCTAGGTATATCCTTATTGGCTATTGGGCCGATGAATTTTACTTCATTTTCTAGATTTTTTTCTTTTATTTCTTTTTTTAATTCTTTTTCATAATCAAAATCAGATGCAGTTACGGGCGCTCCTATTATATCTATTTGAAAAGGAGTATTTTCGGCTTTCAAGATATGAGCTGACCTTATCAGAATTTCTAATCTTTTTATTGATGTAATTCTGCCTACGGTTATTATCTTTAGTGTATCATTATTATTCACTATTTCAATCGGTCTTTCGAATTTTTTAATGTGAACAGCTTGTCCCATATAATTTACTTTCTTACTTTTTATTCCAAAACTTTCGGCTGTTGCAGTAAAAATAATATCAGATAAAATTGTTGCAATTTTTAATTTCAAATCTACAGATCTATGAACATACCATAAAGCTATTTTTTTATTGAAAAATTTCAAAGGTAAAAAAGCACATATTACATATAGAGGGCTCATATGGCAAAAAGCTATATCATAATTCTTTCTTTCAGAAATTACATATTTCCATAGTAAATATAAATATTTTATTTTTGAATTATTTTTCTCTTTACCGAGTGACAATACCTTAACATTATCCTCCAAATCATATTTATATGTTTCAAGAGAAATAACAGTTACTTTAGATGAGTTTTTTGCAAAAAGTTTTACCCAGTCATGGAAAAATCCAAAATAACTATCATTCATATCAAGTTTTTGAGTAATTATTAGTATATTTATTTTTTGCGACATGTTTATTTTTGACTTATCTTTTTTAAAAATAAAATAACGAGATATAATAAATGATTCAATTGCGATTATTGCTGAAGCTATTATTTGTGCCCATACTACAATTCTTAAATAAAAATCATTCGGAATAATATTTAAATGTAAGATAAGAGATACTATAAGACTATTTATAAGCATATTTATAGTAGAGATGATAAAATAATAGGTGAGCTGTCTATGAACTTTATCACTTTGTGAATCCTGAAATGTCCAATATTTTTGAAAAGAAAAACTTACAATAAAAGCAATTAGAAATGCAATATTTACACTGATCAGTGTGTGAAAATGCAAGCTATCTAGAAAATTTAAAATTACTAGATCTACTATCGCCGCTATACCACCTGAAATAATATATTTAATAATAGTATGCATGTGAATTTTATTGAAAGTCTAATTATTTTTACTGTAAGAATTATTTTCTGTAATATTAAATAGTTCACTATAGAGCTTTTCTCCTTTCCATTCCTTTTGTTTCTTTTCAGGGTATCTAAAATCAGCATTATTATTTGCAATCAAATACAAATGTGGAGCAAAAAAGCTTGCAAGATTATCTAAAAAAATATTTGAAAAAATAAATGGTCTTAGAGACACTGTTTCCCATCCAGAGAATTGTACAGTATATCGAAGTGTTTCTTTTGTAAAAAAACTTATATGATTTGAAGCTAAAGCGCCTCTGAATTTATTTAATTTAAGAAGTGATACGCATTTTGGAATAACAGGCACACCTAGTATTAAAATCGTCTTATTATTTGAAATAGTTTTTAATTTTATTAAAAAATTATGTGGAGAAAGTAAATGCTCAAAAAGATTATTTGCCCATATGCACTCAAATAACCCCAAATTTTTTAATACTTCATATTCTTCAATATTACCTTTTACAATATTTAGATTATTTCCTCTGCCATAATCCACCTCTCCGACAGTTGTAGTAATACCTATACTTCCCTGACCAAAATGGTATAGGTATTCACCATATCCACATCCAATATCTAAAACCTTTTTATTAGATAGTTTTAATATTCTTAAAATTCTTTTGAAAGTAGTGGAATTGGAAACTTTAATGAATCTGTTATTAATATCATTATTTTCTAATTTCATAATATTTATAGCTATAGATTATACCAATACTTCTAAAATCTTTTGAGCAATACTATCCGGAGTATATTCTGCAATCAAAGCGCCGACTTCTCTTGCAATACCAACATCCGTTGAAACAATTTTCTTACCCACTATTTGTGCTTCTTTTATGACCATACCATAACCCTCATACCATGAAGTCACAAGAACTATATCACAACCTCTATAATATGAAATTGTATCAGTTTGCCACCCCTCAAATATCACCTTCTGATTTAGATCTAGTTTATTGGTAATTTTTTTTAATTTATTTATAGATCTTCCTGAACCAACTATTATTAATCCTGCATCATTTATTTTACTATTTACAATTTTCATTGCTTCTATAGCCATTTCAATATTTTTTTCTGATTCCAGACGAGATACCATCAAGATTATTTTTTTAAATTGTGGAAATTTTTCATGCAAATTGAAACTTGGCAAACTATTTTTTATTGTATTCTCATCTACTCTAATTGGTTTTACTATAATTTTATCTTTGGCAATCCCTTGAAGAACAAGCGATTCTGCTATTTTTATTGAAACAACTCTTATCACTTGAGCATGTGATAATGTAAATTTTGAAATAAAAAGACGAATTCTATTTAAAACGGCATTTTTAAAACCTATTTTATTACTAGTAAAATACGGACTAAATAGATCCGTATGGATTTGTAAAAGTAATTCAGAATTATTTCTGAGACTTGCAATTTTTTTGCCAGCTAAACCAGTTTCAAATGGATCCTGACATGAAATCAGAAGTTTTTCGCTCTTATCTACATTTTTTAATATTTTCTTACCGATTTTATAAGCATTTTTTATATAATTAAACTTTGAAAAAGAATTTGTAGAGTATATAGTACAATTTTCTGAAATAAATTTAATTTTAGAAAAAACTATAATATGCATTTCTTTATAACTTTTTGCATATTCAATCATTCTTGCTCTTACAGCACTTCTCTCGTTAAAAATCATATTGTCAGTAGAAATCATTATACATACATGATCTTTATAATCTTTGTATTCTGTATTAAAAGTATTATTCATTTTAATAGTAATTTTGAATGCAATGATATTATCTCCATACCTATATCAGCCCATGTATGCACCCAATTGAAATTCTTTATTTTTTCCGCCTGTATAGCGCGATTTTTTGGATCTGAAATCCAAATTATTTTTTCTATAATATCTTCTTTATTCATAGGGTCAACAAATATAGCACAATCTTTTACTCTCCCTGTTATGCCATTTTCTTTTGTGAGAATAAATGGTGTGCCTACCATTATTGCGTCAAATATCATATTTGGACTTATGTCTCCAAGTGATGTCAGTATTACGGCATATGATCTGCGCATTCTCTCTAAAAAATTATCATAGACAGCTTTTGTTGTATCAAATTCTATCATTTCATATCCTTTACTCACTGCAATATTCTGAGCATCCTTAAACGCATTTCTTAAAATATCTAAATTTTTCCATACCAATTCTCTAGTTCCAGCAACAAAAATTCTATTCTCTGGCTGTATTTGTTCTTCTCTAGGACCGCAGAAATTCTCTACAATTCTACTTTTTGATCTGTCTAGTTTGTATACATTTTCAAAAATATTTTTCTGCCATTCTGTACTGTATATTACAAGAGATGCTTTACGAAGCGCAGTACCGCCAAGTCTATATATAATCTTCTCTTTTCTAGAAAACTTATTCATGCATGTTGAATAGAAATCCTTAAACAAAATCAACTCCCCTGTTCTTTCAGTATAAGTTTCCCATAGGAAATCACCACCTGTGCGGATAATATATTTTTTTCGCATAAGCTTGCAGGCATACATAGTAGGCACAGCCGCGCTCCAAGTATCTAGAACAAGTATTAAATCCGCATTCCAACCCTTTCTTATTATCTTTGTTAAAAAAAGTAAATGCCTTAGAAAAGTTGGAAATGCCCTTTCCCATCTATAGGCTGCTACTTTTACTTCATGCCCTTGGCTTTTCCATGTCTCATATAGATTTCTCGCATATTGAGCTGGACCGCCTATATCTGGTGGGTATATGCCTGTTGAGATTAGGATTTTCATATAGTTATACTATATTTATATCATTTTTGATGGATTTTTGAAATACCTTGAACATCATATTTGAAACAATACTCCAATCATATTTCTCCTTCACCATAGCTAAAGTATTTTTTACAATATAATCCCTTGACTCTTTATCTTTAATCAATTTTTCCACTTTCTGTGCAATACTTTTTGGATTTTTTACTTCACAAAATAAGCCTGTTTCGCCATCTTTTAGAAAATCCACAATTCCTCCGACAGGTGTTGCTATAACTGGAATTCCAGATGCCATTGCTTCTATATATGAATTACCCATTCCTTCAGAAAGTGATGGGCGAATAAATACATCACTTATATGCAAATATTGTGGCATTTCCTTATGAGGAATATATCCGAGAAACTGTATACGATTTTCCAGATTCAATACTTTGACTTTTTCTTTCAATTCTTTTTCTAAATATCCAGAACCGAGAATTAGGAATTTCACATTTAGAGGCAAGTATTGCATTGAGTCTATAATATCCCCTATTGCGTTTTTTGGTACAAGCCTGCTTGTGGTAATAAGAAAAATATCATCTGCTTTTTTATTTAATTTATTTTTTAATTCATTCAATTCCCCTTCTGATTTTCTATTTGAAAATAGAGCGATGTCAACGCCATTTGGTACTATATCTATTGGACATTTTGCGCCCATATACCTTGCCCAATTTTCCAGAAACTTTGATATTGCCTGTATTCTGTCTGCACTTTTAAATATATTTTTAAAAATAAAATTAAATATACCTTCTCTTTTTTCAAAGTTTTCACCTTCCTGAAGAGTTAAAATAAATGGTACAGTGGAATTTGTTTTTTTAAATAAAAAACCAGCAAAACCGGCATAGCTTGCCATCATGGACCATATCGCATCATATTTATTTACACGATGCAAATCTAAAGCCATAAGAAAAGCGGAGAATGGGTAAATGAGTTTTTGGAAAATTCCTAGTCTATTTGATACTTTATAAACATTCACATTCCCTATCTTTTCAAATCCCTTTACCTCCCCACCAGAAATCGCAATCATATCAAACTCCACATCACTAGAAGCTATCCTGTCTGTTATTTCTTTTATAGCAATTTCTGCCCCACCAACAAATGCAGGGTAGTATGCAAGAGAAAATATTAGAATTCTTCTTGGTTTTTCTATAGTTTTATTCAATTCCATAGTATTACTCTACCTTAAGAACATTGCGAAGTACATCTTCTGAAACTTCTTTTTTTGATTGAAATTGCTGTTTCATTTCATTTGAATTTACTTTATTTTCTATGTGAGCTCGAGTATTCTCGCTTTTAAATTCTGTCTTCTCTATTTTTTTCTCAGAAACCTCTGATTTATGCTTGCCTAATACACTTGCAAGAGCATTCTTCAAATCATTGATCTTCTTTGGATCAGGATCTCTTTGATTATTTTTTTGATTTTTCAAAAGAGAATTTAGTGGTACTGGCGTAGCCTCAAATGCTTTTTTAAAAGGTTGATCTAAAACATTTGATTTTTGAGGTATGGGTGTTTGAGGTATTATTTTTTGTTGTATTGGTTTTTGTTGAACTAGTACTTGCGCCTGTACTGGAACTATAACTTCTGGCGCTTTAAAAATAGGTTGAACAACAGAAGGTACTGGTACTGGAGGAACATACTGTGGTTTTTGTGGTATCACTTTAGGTTGTGGCTGTGGAACTTGTGGTTTTGAAACTATAGGAAATGGTGGAGCCTCTCTTGATATAGTGTCTCTCGGTTTTAAATCAGGCTTCATGGGAGGTCTTATGGGAGACATCCATTCATCTATTTTTTTCTCAACATCCGCGCGATTATTTGCATATAATTTACGGGATTCTTCTATAACTTTTTCCATACTAGAATTCTCAGGTTTTGCAATAGGGGGTAGAGTTGTAGCTGAAAAAGGAGGTGAGCTTATACCATCTATCATGAGTTTTAAATATATCTGATATATACCAAGGTTTACAATATCCTCTATAGTAAACTGTGGGGCAAATTCTTTTTCTAAAAATTCAGCATCTGTCGCGCCAACACGAAATATGATCATAGTACCGACGTTACCAAAAACTGCCGCTTTCACTTCATCTTCCATTTGTTCTATATACTGATGAGCAATGGTTAAATTTAATTTATATTTTCTTGCTTCAGATAGAATATCTGCAAAACTTTCATTTGCAAAAGACTGGAATTCATCGACAAAAAGATAGAAGTTTGGAAGAGTTTTCAATACTCTGTCAGGCACATCTGCTCGAGAAAGTGCTGCAAGGAAAATTTTTGTAATAAGCATTCCGCCGAGAAGGTTTGCATTTGATTCTCCGATTCTACCCTTTGAAAGATTTATAATAAATATTTTACCCTCATCCATCATTTTTCTTATATCAAAAGAAGATTTTGGTTGTCCTATCATGTTTCGTATGAGCGCATTTGCAGTGAATTGTCCTATTTTATTTTGAATTGCAGGCACTGCTTCCGCCGCCATTCTCTCTGTATAATTTGCAAATTCTTGTGTCCAGAAAGCTTTTACAGCAGAATCAGTAACATGTGAAATAACAAGATTTCTGAAAGTTTTATCAGAAAGCATTCTGTTCACACCCAAAAGTGTAGCGTCAGGATACTCGAGAAGTGCCAGAAGTGTATTTGTCAAAATATATTCCATTCTAGCTGACCATGCATCCAACCAGATTTTCTTGAAGGTACTCATTAACCCTGATACTACGAGATGTCGCTTATCAGGATCTACACTTTCAAGAACATTAAAAGAAATCGGGAAATCCGTATCGAAAGGCGCAAAGTATACAACATCTTTCATTCTATGTTCTGGTACATATTCAAGCAATAGCTCCGCTGTCTTTCCGTGCGGATCTATAAAAGCCATTCCTTCGCCATTCTGAATATCCTGCACTGCCATATTTTCGAGAAGTGTAGACTTTCCCATACCCGTTTTTCCTATAACATAAACATGTTTAGTTCTATCCTTTGCCTTAATACCAAATCTTACCTTTTTGTTTCTGGCATCAGTTTCCCCAAAATATGTAATACTTTCTTCATTCATATATTTAAAAAGTTCCTACTTATAGACTATATTTTAGCATAGATTTTAGGTTGACAACATTTACCTATTAGAAATAGGGTACAAAAAAAACTTTCATTATTAAACATCATATTTATCTATATCTGTCAACTACCAAATCCCCTACTTTTATAGTAAAGTACGCAGGTAACAGAAACCTGTGTTAACCCTGCAAATTTATCATTATCATTAAAAAGCAGAACTCAGGTAAATATCAATATGTTTAAAAAAATAAAAGAAGTAATTTCAGGTAAAAGTGAGGAGAAAGAAGTGGTGAAGGTTGAGGAAGTGAGAGTAGAATCCACAGAAACCAAGCCAAAAAAGATTAAAAAGGAAAAGGTGATAGTTCCTCCAAAGCTTGACACCGTTATGGATAGAATAGTAAATGATTCTATAAATCCACCAATAGTAGGTGATCTAGTAGAGGGTCCAGTTATCAATATAGAAAAATCAGCAGTATATATCGACCTAGCAATAGGTACTGGTATTATTTTTGGTCGTGAATATCTCACAGCACGCGACATCATAAAGAAAATAAATATAGGCGATGTCATAGCAGCAAAAGTAGTAGATACAAATAATAAAGAAGGTTACATTGAACTTTCTCTAAAAGAAGCTCGACAAGCATTGATATGGTCTGAAGCAGAAACAGCAATAAATAATAAAACTACTCTTGAGCTACCTATTATAGAAGCAAATAAAGGTGGGCTTATCATACAATGGCAAGGAATTTCAGGATTTCTCCCTGCATCACAGCTTAAAACTGAACATTATCCAAGAGTTGCAGATGGTGATAAAGATAAAATTTTAGAAGAATTAAAAAAACTTATTGG
>CAYHFF010000008.1:0-18213 GCA_964355845.1 uncultured Candidatus Saccharibacteria bacterium | reverse complement strand
CCTGTTCTTTTGTTGCATCATTTGCTTTTATTGTTAGAAATTTCTTTGTTACTACAAGTGTTACTGTTTTTGTTACTGAATTGTAGCTTGTGTCTGATGGGTTAAAGGTTACTGAAAGTGTTTGATTTCCTGTTTGTAAAATTGAACCGAGTGTTGGTGTATATGTAAATGTACCTGAAATATTTGCCTTTGCATTCAACTGAGTCTGGGACAGGGCAGTACCATAGATAATTGATTCTGGAATTTCCCATGTTACTACCGGATTCTTTTTCTGTGGCACAGTAACGGTTTTACTCATTGTACTTACTATTCCCTGACCATTTACACTTAGTTCAACCCTTGCTGTATAAGCCTTTGTAGATAAAACATTTATCATAGCACCACATGCAGTGCCTGAAGTACATGAAGCTATAGGACTAGGTACTCCATCTTCATAAATTTTAATATAATAACTTGTTGGTCCTACATTTACATCTGTTTGTGCTAATATATTTACATATCCACCGCCTATAGCTGTAGTCTCTGGACTGGCAGTAAAAGATGTGAGTACTGGTTTAATCTCGGAAAATACTGCTATTATATCCCCATTAGCATCTGCTTTTATTGTGCATGAATTAGTATTTGCTGAACATTGAGATCCTAGCCCTGACCATGATGCAAGTTTGTATTTGAGAGCAGGAACCGCTATTGCAGTTACTGTAGTACCAGATTTTACGCTTTTACCACAACCAGTACATGATATAGTTCCATTACCTACTACATTTGTAGAAATCTCATAAGTAAGATTGGACTTATCTGGCGCCACCACACTCAACACCCCTCTCAAATAATTGAAAGCATAATTTGTGGAATTAGCACCTCTTGGGATAATATTGTATGTACCGATTGGGCTATTTCTTTCTGCATCAGTTGTAAATGAAGCAGATTCGCTTAATGAAGGTATACTATCGCCATTTACAAAACCTGTATATGTAGCTGTGAAAGGTGGATTTGCGCTTCCCTGTTCTTTTGTTGCATCATTTGCTTTTATTGTTAGAAATTTCTTTGTTACTACGAGATTTATTGTTTTTGTTACGGAATTGTAGCTTGTACTTGAAGGATTGAATCTTACTGAAAGTGTTTGATTTCCAGCTTGTAAAATAGTTCCCAATTGTGGTGTATATGTAAATGTTCCAGCAGAATTTGATTTAGCATTCAATTGTGTCCCTGATAAAGGAGTACCATATGTTATGGATTCTGGTGTCTCCCATGATACTACAATAGGAGGCATAGCACTCGATGATGGTGATTGTGAGTATGCGATATTAGCTAAAGCTGTAAAAGCTATGGTAGAAATAAATATAGTAAGAATTTTTGTAAAATTAGACATGAATATTTATTTTCTATTTAAAGCCTCTACGATTTTGATCCTTTCCTCAGATGTAAAATTGTAATTATTTATATTTGACCCGGAGATAGCATCGTAGATATCTGATTTTTCTTTTGCAGTTAGAACTGTATAATTATTTATTCTATTTATAATATCTAATTTTAACTTTAATTCTTTTTCACCTAATACAATATTTGTTTTAGGTGGCTCAACTATTCCCGATATTCCATTGTTCTTATTTTCTACTTTTGTATTTTCTGTATTTTTATAACTATAGTTATTACTCTTATTCAAAGTATAAAATAGCATGAAAATTGCAATGATTATTAAAATTATCAATAAGACAACATGAGAAGTATTATTTTTATTCATTTTTTAAAATTTACAGATTATATAAATGTAATTATATAAGAAATATGACTTCAAGTACACTAATGACTGTTAATAACTTGGAGATACGGCTTGATAATACTGAATTATTTAAAAATTTGTGTATTTATCATATATATAGTATATTTATAAACAAGTAAGTTCGCTCGGTGAGCGGGCTATTTTTTTAAAAATTAATTAAAATAAAATGTTTGATTTAAAAGTTATACACTCTGTTCTTGAGCAATTACAAGAAGAAAGAGGAATTCCAAAAGAAAAAATGCTAGAAGCTATAGAATTGGCTCTTGCTACAGCTTATAAAAAAGAATATGGCAAGAAAGGCCAGATTGTCAGGGCTGTTTTTGACAATAATTCTGGAAAAGTGGAGTTTTATCAAGTGAAAATAGTAGTTGATGAAAGCAAGGTTATTATGGATGATGAGGAAGATGAGCAGGATTTAAAGAATATTGCAGAGGAGAATATAAGAGTTAGATTCAATACTGAACATCATATTTTACTTGCAGATGCTAAAAAGATAAAGAAGGATGCGAAAATTGATGATGAAATCGTATTTCCCCTAGAAGAAAAAGGAGATTATGGAAGAATCGCAGCTCAGACAGCAAAACAGGTGATAATACAGAAAATAAGAGAAGCTGAGAAAACCTCTGTATTGAGTGAATATGGCCAAAAAGAAGGTCAAATAGTGTCAGGTACAGTTCAAAGGATGGAAAGAGGTGCAATCTTTATAGATATGGGTCGTGCTGTTGGTGTTATTTCATATGAAGATCAAATACCTAGTGAGCATTACAAGCAAGGTGAGAGAGTAAAAGCATATCTTTACGCAGTAGAAGAATCTCCAAAAGGTATAGTTTTGAAACTTTCACGCTCTCATCCTTTGTTTTTAGCCAAATTATTTGAAATTGAAGCCCCAGAGATAGCCCAAGGTACAGTGGAGATAAAAGCTGTAGCTCGTGAAGCAGGTGCAAGATCTAAAATAGCAGTATTCTCTAAAGACAGTCATATTGACCCTATAGGATCGCTCGTAGGTCAGAGAGGAGTGAGAGTTTCTACAGTTATGAGTGAATTATCTGGAGAAAAGATAGATATTATACAATGGAATGAAAAAGCCGAGCAATTTGTGCAGGAATCCCTATCTCCAGCTAAAATACTTAAAATTGAGCTAAATGAAGCAGAAAAGCGTGCAATTGTGCATGTTTCTATAGATCAACAGTCACTCGCTATAGGAAAAGGTGGACAAAATGTAAGATTAGCAGCAAAACTTACAGGTTGGAAAATAGATATTCAATCAACCCCTGTCAAAGCTATTGTCTAAATAATTATAATCAATTTCTTAATTGATATATATTGAGTAACCTTGTGATATAATAATCATAAAGGTTATTTCATTTATATAGTAGCCTATTACTTATCAATCTAATTTAATAATAATGACATTCAAAAACATAGTAAATTCAATGAATTTTGTCAAAATATTTGCAATTGCAATTGTTTTAGCATTTTCATTTAGTGCAATTTCGACAAATGCGGAGGAATCAACCAGATCAATATCACCTATCAAGGCTAAAATTGAAAATGGAATAGAGAAAAATAAGGAAATAAGAAATAATAAAATAGAAGTCAAAAAGGAAAATATGTCAGAAAGAAAGGAGATTCGAGATGTAAAAAAGGAAAATATCAAGGATATAAAGGATGATTTTAGAGATGGAAAGAAGGAAATCAGAGTTGAGGCAAAAAATATGAGAGCCTCAAGTACAGAGATGTTTAAGGCAAAAATGAATGAGAGGAGAGAATTAGCAAAGAAAATGAAAGCCAATATCTTTGAGGAGAGGAAGAATGCCTTGGTCAAAGAATTGAATATTTCAATAAATAATCTCAAGAATATAAAAGGAAGAATAAGTGAGAGAATAACAAATCTCCAAACTGCAGGTAAAGATGTTACCGAAGCTTTGTCAGCGCTCAAAATAGCTGAAGTAAAATTAGAAAATGCTGTAACAGCAGTAACTGCCTTTGGAAATATCAATTATTCCGTATCTATAGACTCAAATGCTTCTACAACTTCTGAGATCGAGCTAGATAAACCAAGAATAATTGGTGACACTGCGATAAAATCAGTGAAGGAAGCTAGAGATGCCTTGAAAAAAGTTGTAGAAATTATTAATTCAATTAAATAAACAAATATGGACAACAATATAAATCAAAATAATATGACAAATGGCATACCACCATTGCCACAAAATGAAAAGAAAATAGGTCCTATAGTTGGAGTTTTGGTAATTATTCTAATAATTGTAATTGCCTCATTATATTTTTTCAGTAAAAGACTAAATACAACTCCTACTGTTGTAGAGGAAGTTGTGACACAGCAAGTAACTAATACTGAAAATACAGCGAGTCTTTCAGATGGAACAGATAGTAATACACTGAATGCAGATCTAGACGCAGAACTTAGAGATATTGATTATAGTTTCTAGAGAACAGAAAATTATAAAAATTGTAGTGGAGAAAATGTCCAGTAAAAACTGGCTTTTTCTTTTTTTAAATTAACTATAGAGTTGGCTATGAGTTTTTATTGTCAATATCAACAAGATACGATAGACTTTGATTTATGCAAAAAAATATACAAAATGAAGCTTTAAATAATATGATTGAAAATATAGTAGTAAAAAAACTTGAACAAAGTCAAATAGAAATAATTGGATCAATAAAAGCTTCTTTTTTTGAATCTTTTAAACTAAAAGCAATAGAGAATATAAATAATGAAATCAATATTCCAGGGTTTAGAAAAGGTAAAGTTCCGGAGACAATTCTCATATCTAAAGTTGGTGAGATGACAATACTTGAAGAAATGGCTGAACTTGCTCTGTCACAAGTCTATCCTGAAATTATTCGAAGTGAGAAAATTGATGCTGTAGGTAGACCAGAAATAAATATAACAAAGTTGGCATTAAACAATCCTTTAGAGTTCAAAATAATTACAACTGTAATGCCAGAAATAAAATTGGCTAATTACAAAAAGATTGCGGAAAATGCTGTAAAAGAAAAAGAGGATGTACACACAGTATCAGAAAAAGAAATTGAAGATGCAATTCTTAAGATTAGAAAATCAAAAGTAAATCACGACAATCATGATCATGAAAAAATGACGGATAAAGAACATGAACTGGAAATTGAGAAAAATCTTCCAGAGTTAAATGATGAATTTGTTATGAGCATTGGAGATTTCAAAAATGTAAATGATTTTAAAGAGAAAGTTAAACTTTCTTTAATTGAAGAAAAAAAGTATCAAGCAAGAGAGAAAAAACGTATTTTAATTTCAGATCAATTGATTCAGGAATCACAATTTGATATTCCTAAAATACTCATAGATAGCGAG
The DNA here is from genome assembly GCA_964355845.1 of uncultured Candidatus Saccharibacteria bacterium. Lineage (GTDB taxonomy): Bacteria > Patescibacteriota > Minisyncoccia > Phycocordibacterales > PALSA-1337 > CAIOGI01. Next base: position 13,081 of record CAYHFF010000008.1, on the reverse strand, counting down.
CTTAGAAGAGTAGAATTCCAGTTCTTAGATGATATAAAAAGAATGAATGTGAAACTTGATGATTATTTAAAACATGCAAAAAAGACAATGGAAGAAATAAGAAAGGAGTGGATGCCGTATGCAGAAAAAAAGGCTAAACTTCAACTTATTTTAAATAGAATCAGCGAGAATGAAAATATTACTGTAGATAAAAGTGAAGTAGAAAATGAGGTGAAACATATTCTAGATCATTACAAAGATGCAGATCCTGAACAAGCATTTACATACGCTGAAACAGTTTTAACCAATGATAAAGTCTATAGACTATTTGAGCTAAAAAACTAGTCTTGATAGAACCGCCACAACGGCTGTTTCTGATTTTAGTATCTGTGGTCCAAGTGATTTAGTATGCAATCCATGTCTTTTAAACAATCCTAATTCCTCTTGTGACCATCCTCCCTCAGGACCTATGTATGCACCTAATGCTGTATTTACATCTTGTGTAACAAACTTTACTGCACCTGTATGCCATGCAATGGATTGTATATGCGCATAATTATTTAGGGCTGATTCTAATTCAGTTATCTCATAGAGAATAGGAAGAGTACCTCTACCACTTTGCTCAGCAGCTTCTGTTATTATTTTTTGAATTCTTTCTATATTTAAATCTTTTTTCTCTGTTCTATTTGATACAATAGGAATTATATGAGATACACCTAGTTCGGTAGCTTTTTCAACTATCCATTCAAAGTTGTCCTTTTTTACAATTGAAGAAAATAAATATGTTTCCCTCAGTGGAATAACAGTATTCTCTTTTGTATTAATAATAGATAATACAACTGAGTCTTTTTCATATGACTCTATCCTTGCTAGAAAATCAAAACCAGAATTGTCAAATAGGGTGATCTCATCACCTTTTGTAAACCGAAAAACATTTTTAATCTGATTGATAAATGAAAGTTGGGATATAACTATAGAATTTTTATTTCCAAGCTTATCTGCTACAAAAAAACGATTTAATTTCATATGAGTATTATATACCTCAATTGAAAATTTGAAAGTTGCTAAATATAGAACTTGAGGTATTATGACCTTATTAAATAATATAAATTTAAATAAATGTTAATACCAACCGTAATAGAGAAAACAAGTATGGGTGAAAGGGCTTATGATATATATTCAAGGTTATTGAAGGAAAATATCATATTCCTAGCAGGACCAATTGACGATCATATAGCAAATATAATAATCGCACAGCTTTTATTCCTACAATCAGAGGATTCAAAAAAAGATATTACTCTTTATGTGAACTCCCCCGGTGGAGTAGTCACTGCGGGACTTGCGATAATAGATACGATGAATAATATAAAAAACGATGTATCTACCGTATGCGTGGGAGTCGCAGCATCTATGGGAGCACTCATTCTCTCATCAGGCAAAAAAGGCAAGCGCTATGCCCTACCAAATGCTGAAGTTATGATACATCAGCCTCTAGGTGGTGCAGAAGGTCAAGCTTCAGATATAGAGATCAGCGCTAAACATATACTAAAAACTAGAGAGAATCTTAATAAAATGCTAGCAAGAAACACAGGTCAGCAAATGTCAAAGATAGAAAAGGATGTGGATAGGAATTTCTTTATGGACGCAGAAGAAGCCAAAAAATACGGAATTGTAGACAAGGTTTTTTAATTGTGATACAGTAATTTTGTTATAAATTTAATTTTTCGATTTGCACAAAAGACTTTTAATTACCGCGTTATCCAGATAATTCACAAATTACAGAATCACTTAAATACTTAAATTCGATTAAACAAAGATAATATATAGTCCGAAATAGCGAATTGATATTCAAAACATGTCATTAAAATTAGTAGCGGTATATCTGAGCATCGCAGGAATAGCTGGTATAGCAATAGGTTATTACTTGAGACTCATCATATCCCTTGGAAAAAAAGGCTCAATGGAGCTTGAAATAAAGGAAATGCTTTTAACTGCAAAAGAAGAAGCGAAAAGAATCACAGCAGAAGCAGATACAAAAGCAAAGAAAACATTGGAAGAAACAAGAGTAGAAATCAAAGAAAAAGAAGGTAAAATTTTACAAACTGAGTCTAGACTAATAAAAAAAGAGGATTTACTTGATAAAAGACAGGCAGATATAGATAAAGAAGTGGATATTATAAAAGAAAAAGCTCAAGAAATCAGAGTTATTCGTGACCGTGCCGAAAAAATAGAGAAGGATAAGACAATAGAACTCGAAAGAATAACGAGTATGTCGGTAGAAGATGCTAAAGCAATGATATTGAATAATGTTGAGAAAAACTCCGAAAATGATATATTGGCCAGAATTCAAAAACTTGAACAGAGTGGTGAGGAAGTATTGGAGAAAAAAGCTCAGGAAATCCTTTCAGTTTCTATACAGCGTCTAGCAAATTCAGTAGCATCAGATATTATGTCAACATCAGTAACAATACAAAGTGATGAAATAAAAGGTAAAATTATCGGAAAAGAAGGTAGAAATATAAAAGCATTTGAAAGAGTAACTGGGGTTGAGTTAATTGTTGACGATACACCAGGAACTATCACTATTTCATCATTTGATCCAATAAGAAGACATATAGCAAAACTTGCCTTAGAAGAGCTTATAAAAGACGGCCGAATACAGCCAGCAAAAATAGAGAAGGTTGTAGAACAAGCTCAACTTGATATAAATAAAACAATAAAAGAAAAAGGTGAGCAGGCGGCATATGAATGTGGAGTTATAGGCCTTGATCCTAGAATATTGCTTATATTGGGGCGTTTACATTTTAGAACTAGTTATGGACAAAATGTTCTACAGCATTCTATAGAAATGGCGCATATTGCAGGTATGATAGCTGAAGAAATCAATGCAAATGTGGCAGTAGCAAAAGCTGGAGCACTATTGCATGATATTGGTAAAGCCCTTGATCATGAAGTTTCTGGTACTCATGTAGAAATCGGAAGAAGAATATTACAAAAATTTGGCGCAAGTGAAGATATAGTAAAAGCAATGCAGGCTCATCATGAAGAATATCCTTATGAAACAGTAGAATCTCGTATAGTACAGACTGCAGATGCAATATCAGGGGCACGCCCAGGAGCAAGGCATGATAGTGTAGAAAATTATCTAAAAAGATTAGGAGATTTGGAAGCAATATCCAATTCATTCCCAGGGGTTGAAAAGTCATATGCACTTCAAGCAGGCCGTGAAATACGCATTTTTGTAACACCTGAAAAGATAACCGATCTTGATGCAAAGAAAATAGCTAGAGATATAGCCTTGAAAATTGAAAAGGATTTGAAATACCCTGGAGAAATAAAAATAATAGTAATTCGAGAGACTCGTGTGACAGAGTTTGCTAGATAAAAAATGGACTCGCCGACTTGCGCTCGGGAGCTACTTTTTCTTCAACATGTTTCAGAAAAAGTACTCCCTCACCGTGTCGAGTCTCATTTTTTGCCTATTACTTAATTATATTGTATGGTTTTTCACCCATTGCGTAAAGTGTGGCTTATTATATAATAATACAGAGGTTAGAAACATGGGAAGTATTATTAAATAATATTTGTTAAAAAAATGAATAAGGCATCAATCGTAGACGCAGTAAATGCAGTGTTAGGTGGGACAAAAGTTCAGGCTGAACAAGCAGTGGACACAGTGATGGATTCTATAATCAACTCTTTGAAAAAGGGTGAGGAAGTATCTATTGCTGGTCTTGGAATATTCTCTGTAAAGCAGAGAGCAGCGAGAGACGCTCGTAATCCAAGAACAGGAGAAGCAATAAAGGTTCCAGCTATGAAAGTTCCAAAGTTTCGAGCTGCAAAAGCTTTGAAGGATGCAGTAAAATAATATACTGCTTAGTATATATAAGAAGAACTCACTCGAGTGAATTTTATCAAGCAAAAAACCGCCATAAGCGGTTTTTTGCTTTTATAAAACGAAAGTCCGTACATATATGTAAGGACTTTCTTGTCACATACTGAAATGCGTAAATGAGAGTAATTCCCGCATTCCTTTATCATACCTAGCTTCTCCAACAATCTTTTTACCAGATATGATAAGTGGTAGAAATCTGCTATTAGCCTTCCACATCTTTTCTATAGGAAGTTGAACTTTGGAAAATTTATCTGGCAAAGCCATTTCGTCAGTTTCTCTTGGTTGCCCACTCCACTGTTCAATAAAGAAAACGTGACATTCAAATATATGTTCATTACATTCAAAAAAATCTATAACTGCAAATTTATTTAGATGCTTTGGTAACACTTTCACTCCTGAAGTTTTATCGAATTCGCGCCAGGTATCTCTGGATATAGTTTCTGAACCATTATGATGCTCACCTTCGTAACCGTTATACAAGCCCATACCAGGACCTTTCTTCTTGGTCGCAAGATATAGGTGATCGTCCCCAATCAAATAGACAAGTGTTGTTATCTGCATATCTAATCCTTCTGTCGTCAATCTAACATACATTTAAATCTAGTTCAATGGACTATGGAAGTACATTAATTTGACAGCAAAACATAATTCGTATAGCATAATATTTATGAAAGTTTTAACACAAGCAATCTGTAAGAGATATATGGAAAAGGTCAGCTTCTGGCACCTGGCTCATTTTTTGCATATTCGAGGATTGACTTGCGCTAAGATACTCACTCTGTAAAAGGAGTACTACGAGAAAATAGTAATTATCACAAGCCAGCCCTCGAAAAGCTGGATTGTTTTTTGAGTGAATTTAGGTGAATAAAGAGTAAAAAAACGTATGAAAAAGAAAAAAGTGCAGGAAGTAAAAACAATGCCTTGTCGCATTGTGAGCAAAAGAGAAAATACAAATTCCAAGAGAGGTATTGTCGTTACAGTAAAAATGCCGATGAAATATCTCATTATGGGAGGACCCAGTTACCCTTTGCTCTAATCCTTGGGTGTGATGGTTTGCCTTGCGCAGACCATCCGCCCTTAATTTATAATTAACATCATGAAAATGAATATGAAACAATTACAAAACACATATCTGAATCTCTTAAAAGAATTTATTTCTTTTAAGACTATTTCTACGGATATATCTTTTCAAAAAGAAATGACAAAAGCCGTATCGTGGCTTACCGAGCTTTTTCAAAGCAATGGATTCAAAGTTACAAACATTGCAGGGAAAAATCATAATCCGGTTATCATTGCCAAATATATCGCAGATACCAAGCTTAAAACTATATTAGTTTATGGTCACTACGATATTCAACCAGCAGAAAGTAATGACGGTTGGAAAAGCGATCCTTTTACTCTGACAAAAAAAGTAGACAGATTCATAGCTCGAGGTGTAGTAGATAATAAAGGTCAGATTCTTGCTCATATGGTAGCAGTATTTGATGCTATCAAAAAAAGTAGCCTTTCTTCAAATATTACCTTTATCATCGAAGGCAATGAAGAGTCCGGCAACCCTGCCCTTCCAAAGATTATAGAGAAAAATAAAAAATTACTCGACTGTGATATTGTAATGATTTCAGATGGAGAAATGCTCGGGAAAAATCCAACTCTCGATGTATCATTTCGAGGTGGAGGTAATATGCGCATTGTCTATGAAACTTCTTCAAATGACCGTCATTCTGGACTTTTTGGTGGATCAATACCAAATTCTGCACTTGAACTTTCGAAAACACTTTCAAAACTGAAAGAAAACAATAAAATCGCATTTGAATCGTTTTATCGCGATACGGTGGAGATAAGTAAAGAGCAGAGAAAAATAAATAAATATTTAAGCAGTTTATTGTCTATAAAAAACCTTGCCGATGTTCTAGAACTGACCACTGAGACAAATATGGATCCGCATTCTCAAATTGGTTTGAGACCGACTATAGAAATTTCTGGATTTACTTCCGGCTATACAGGAGTAGGTTTCAAGAATATCGTTCCAGGCAAAGCGGAAGCAAGACTAAACATAAGAACAGTGTACCCACAAGTCTCGAGAGAAATTATGCAATCAGTAAAAGAGTTTATTAAAGATAATACCCCTTCGTATGTAAAATACTCAATTGAAATGGAAGTTCATGGCGACCCTATATTTCTTGATTATGATCATATAGAAATCAAACCGATAAAAAAACTTTTGACAGATATCCATAACAAAGAAATACTTCATCAACATGTTGGAGGCAGTATACCTGTTGTTGCCGATTTTAAGTCTATATTGAATAAACCGATAATCTTAATCCCTTTATGTAATAACGATTGCAATATGCACGGTGTTGATGAAAATTTCTCGCAATACCACATGAAAAAGGCTTTAGAGTTTACGAGTGCGCTGTGGAAAAGGAAATAAGAATTGTTATTCACATCTATCTTGGCTGTGCGGGACGGGGGAGTCGAACCCCCCACCACAGTTTGGAAAACTGTTATTTTACCGATAAACTAGTCCCGCTTGCTTGTTTATTTAGGAACAAAGTTTATACTAACAAGAATTTTACGATGTAACAAGACTCTACCCTCTTGGATCAAAAATAGATGGTCGCAATTTCTCTCCTGCAATTATTCTAGAAATTCTTCGTCCTCCGTATATAGAAGGAATAATACCAATACCATTACAACCTAGATTATAAAGTAAGACTTCATTTTTTGGCTCAACTCCTATAAGGCGCACCCTGTTCGGTGTATAGCCCATAAGTCCATGCCAGGTGAATTCGTATTCTATTTTATGATTTGGATCTGTATCATATTCTTTTTTCACAAACTGATCTATTTGTGATGGTATTTCATCAGGATAATCATAATCACTGAGATATTCAGCCCTATCATTTATAACTATTTCTGGCCCTCCCATACAGACAAGGTTGTGCTTCTTATCACCATATTCATGTGGCCTACGAGTAAGATAATAGTATAGATCATCAGGTTTTGATTGATCATGGCCCTCTGTAAGATATGCGATAACTGTAGGTGATTTATTCATTTTCTCTAAATATCCAGACATATACCCTACAGAACCACTTACTAGGTGATGAAACTTTTTATCTATTGTGAGTCCCCCATCATTTAATATTTCAAAATGTTCAAAACCGTTTGTGCAGAGTATTACCTTGCTTGCATTTACTGTATGTCTATCAGCGTCTAGAAGTGCGTGATCTTTCTTTAGCACTACTTTATTTATACGAGTATTTTCATATAAATGGAAACGATTTGAAAATTTTTCTAAAAGGTATTTCACTACTTCCTGACAAAATAGAGCTGAATTCATACATCCAGCTTGATCAGAGTATAATGCATGGAAACCTGTATCCTCTGTTTCCATTTTCTTTAAAATTTCAGATTGTGGTACAAATTTATATAATTTTTCAAAAACTTTAGGCAATAAATGTTTGAATGGAGCGGTTTCACTTATCAAAAATACATTTTGTGGAAGCCCTGATCTCATTTGAATTTCCATATCCTGTAATGCAATAATAACCTGATTTATATTTGAAAATCCTACATTTCCATTTATTCTTGAAAAAACAATATCGAGATTTGCATCAGTATACATTTCCTCCAAAAGAAGCCATGTAGAATGCAGATCTTGCAATGCATCTTTGGTTTTTTCAAAGCCAAATTCCTTCACCAGCTCATCAAGTGGCCTTTCAAAGCGTGCTACTACCTGCCCCGCATTATGCCCTGTTGCGCCATGAGCAAGCTTGCCCTGATCAAGTATTACCACTCTTTGATTTGTATATTTCAAAATAAAAAAAGCGGTAGATACACCTGCAATACCAGCACCAACGATTGCAATATCAGTATCAATATCCTGATTCAAAGGAGTTATTTTTCTATCATTATTCAACTGATGTATCCAAGGTGACTTATTTATTTTCATACTACAATAATTTATATGTAAATACTAACATTTTTTCTTTATGAAAAAAGAAACTATACTATATGTCTATATTATTAATTTCTTTTTCTTTTACTTTTTTTGAACTCTCATTCTCCACGACTTCCCTTATTTCTTCTACTTCCTTTTTTATTTCCATTACAGTATCTTGTATTTCATTTAGAGTAGCCTCCCCTTCCCTGACTTCTTTCTCTGTCTTTTCATGTAGTTTTTTTTGCTGTTTTAATCCTGAAACAAGAATAGCATCTCCAATAAAACTAGAAACAAATAGACCTGTAGCTAATAAAATAAATGTAACTATGAGAGTATTTATTGGCTCATAAAATATAAATCCGAAAAAACCGCCCTTCGCCTGCAAAATATCAGCGGTATGCCAAATACCTCGCCAGAAAAGTACTATAGCTATTCCACCAAGTAGAGTGTACACAATAGGAAATCTGCTTAAATGTCTTCGGACTTTATCTTCAAATTTATCGAAAAAAATAAATATCTTTTTAAACATAATCTTGTCGGAGCGCCGGGATTCGAACCCGGAGTCGCCTCTTCCCAAAAGAGGAATGTTAGCCGTTACACCACGCTCCGATAAATACACTTAAATACCTTATATATCAATAATATTTATACTATCATAGCCTTTAGAAAAACTAAAGAAAATATGATGCACGCAGTTAGTTAAATTAAATTTTAATTGCTTCAAATAATTAAATAATGATATTCTTCAGCATTTTCACCGTAGACTTCCCTGTTCCTTCATTTATAATCACAGTAATCACATGAAATTGAAACTTTGCATCAATTCCATATTTTCTTTCATTTAAATAAGTCTGTATAGTTCTTCTCAATCTTCGTATCTTTAGCTCATGGACATTTTCTTCTGGTCTATAGGATAATCCTTTTCCTTTATCTATAGTACTTTTTACTTCAATAAAATGAAGTATTTGGTCTTTGACCGCAATAATATCTATTTCTCCCCATTTTTTTAAATAATTTCTCTCCTGAATAAAAAAGCCTTGTTTTACAATATATTCACAAGCAATATCTTCACCAATATTTCCCTTTTCTCTATTATTTTTTAACATATTTTTAAAATTTGATTATTTACTGAATATTTTATAAAAAGACAAAGGACATGATTATAAGCCATATTTCGAATGTCTTATAAACATAATCCCCAGAGTTATCCACAGTTTTGAGTTTATATGGGACTAAATTACATCTACATGACTTTAATTATAGTGCGGGCACCGGGAATCGAACCCGAAACTTAATCTTGGCAAGATCATATTTTACCACTAAACTATGCCCGCATAATATTCATCTGTTATCAATACTTTTGAAAAGCAACGTAACCATACTAACATTTTTGTTTTAAAATAGGTACTCCCCAGCTCCACAGTGCAAACACCATGACTCAACTTTCTCTTTGTTGGTTTACCTTGAATCACGATCGTCTTTCTAAAGTTTGACTCACTTAAACCTGTATTTTCTATCCAATACCTCCTAGAAAATTCAATATTCATGTCTGGATAAGCCAGTATCCATGCTCGTATCTTACTATCAGAGAAATTACAGATCTTTTTTAGAAAGTAGACGAAGACTCGCAACATATTTGGATCAGTATTTGCTAAAGAAATGCGACTTCTTGAAAGTTTATCTCCTTCACCCCAATAAATCATCATAGATGCTATAAACAATGGGTGATATTTAAGTATTTCAAACTCCTCCATAGCCTCTTCTGTAGCTTGTTTATATAATCTCTGTAAGTTCTCTCCCCGGATCTTGTTGAGCTCTTGCAGACGAATTATATGGGAACTTTTTGCTTTCTCAACAAGTTTTAATGAGAGTTCTTTAGACCAATTTTGATCTCTAAGCCAGTCAGAAAGAGTACTTTTAGGAACTCCTAACTCTTTTTGTATCTCTAGGTAACTTTTACCGCTTTTCCTTAATGAAACAGCTTTTTCTTTATCTTTTCGCATATGATATAAGTATAAGACGGTGGTGCGATTTTGTAAATAACAATATTATGCAAATAATATTTTTGTAATTTTTACCAATTATACCTTTTCTAGTGCGCCCGGAAAGAGTCGAACTTTCAACAACGGTTCCGAAGACCGGTATGATATCCATTTCACTACGGGCGCAATTATTAACATATACCCCATCTAAACCCAATGTAATTCATAATACTATAATTCATAGCTTATAACAAAATCTTAGTCTTTTCATAAAGCTATGAAAAATAATGCATTATTGTTACAATAATATCATGAAAAATCAGGTAATCCCCAAAGAAATAGTTGATATTGTAGAAAACCTAGAAAAAGCTGGTTTTGAGGCATTTCTTGTGGGTGGATGTACTCGAGATTTATTGCTAGGCAAAGAACCAAAAGACTGGGACATAACCACAAATGCCACTCCGGATGAGATCACTCCCCTATTTCCTAAAACTTTTTATGAAAATTCCTACGGAACTGTAGGAGTTGTAAATGAAAAAACTGAAAATGAGAAATTAAAAATCGTAGAAGTCACTCCATATCGTCTTGAAAGCTCTTATACTGACCATAGACACCCAGATGAAGTAAAGTTTAGTAAAAGTATTGAAGACGATCTTAAACGCAGAGATTTCACAATTAACGCCATTGCAGTCAGTCTGTCTCATGGAGCAATAAAAGACATTGTGGATTTATTTGGAGGACTAAAAGATATAAAGGACAAAACTATAAAAGCCGTTGGGAATTCTAATGATCGCTTTACAGAAGATGCTTTGCGTGTGATTCGTGCGGTAAGACTAGCAACAGAACTAGGTTTCACGATTAACATCGATATAGAAAAGGCTATACTGAGCCATGGGAACCTTCTTCAAAAAATATCTATTGAGAGAATACGAGATGAATTTATAAGAATATTAATGTCCAATAACCCAAAACTTGGTATTGAATTGCTTGATAAAATGCATATTTTAGAATATATCGTGCCAGAATTATTGAAAGCAAAAGATGTGGCACAAAACCAAGCTCATGCTTATGATGTATGGGAACATCTTTTGAGAACATTACAGCATTCTGCTGATAAGGATTGGCCATTAGATATAAGACTCTCCGCCCTATTTCATGATATTTCAAAACCAGAGACAAAAAGGTTTTCACATGAAACAAATACAATTACCTTCTATGGACATGAGGTGGTTGGTTCACGTGTAACAAAAAAAATACTCGAAAGATTGAAATTTCCACAAAAAACTGTAGATAAAGTTACAAAAATGATTCGTTGGCATATGTTTTTCTCTGATACTGAGACTATTACACTTTCTGCTGTAAGAAGAATGATAAACAATGTCGGTAGAGAAAATATATGGGATTTAATGAATATTCGTATTTGCGATCGTATAGGAACAGGTAGACCAAAAGAGAATCCTTACAGACTAAGAAAATACCAAAGTATGGTAGAGGAAGCTATGCATGATCCTATCTCCGTAGGAATGCTAAAAATAGATGGAAAAGGCATAATGGATGTTACACATGTAACACCTGGACCTAAAATTGGTTCAGTATTGAGCGCATTACTAGAAGAAGTACTCGAAAATCCTAAGCTAAATACTAAAGAATATCTAGATAATAGAGCAAAAGAGCTTATAGTCTTACCTGAAAAAGAACTTGAAAAGTTAGGTGAGCAAGGTAAAATCAAGAGAAATGAGTTGGAAAATGAGAATATAGGTGAAATACGCAAGAAATACCATGTTTCTTAGGTTATTTGGGATGTTTCATATGTAACATATTAGTCTATATTTCACATGAAACATTATATAAACCTATTTTTATAGCCATTTTATCTTTATTAAGTAGTAATTATTACTAATAAACAGCATAATTATTTGTTTTTTATATTTTACAAACAAAAACAGCCGTAGTGATGTGTACGGTATTCTCAAGGTTAGAAAAACAGAGAATACTGTACAGACAACTAACGACTGGTTGGTTGAAATTCACAAATAGTGCGAAGGAGTCTTATAGGGAAGTCCACAGACATCCCATGACCCAACGAAACTGACCAGTAATGCCACCTAAAAGGAGTGGTGCGTGAAACTTTAAAATAAAAGTGCCCCATGCGGAGCTAAATGAAATGAAAAGTCACGCAATGACTCAGTAAAAGCTAGCAAGAGGTTGCTTCTCTTCGTGAATGAAATTCAAAAAAAGAGCTTAATTACCTACCTACCCACTAAATTTTTTTACTTTTTACGAAGAACGATTGCTGAATTGTAATCCTCGGTTACAATTCTGCGGATCTAGTGATAAGTATATCAAGTATAAAAGACATGTAAAGGACATATATTAATAAACCTGTGGATAACTTATTTTCTTTTTGTCTTTTATAAAAGACAAATTAAAATTATTTGAAAATTAATTCTATTGGACAATGATCTGAACCCATAACGAGATTCAGAATAGTAGCTTTTTTAACTTTCTCTATGAGCCCCGCGCTCAAGAAAAAATAATCAATTCTCCATCCAACATTTCTTTGTCTTGCAAAAGTTTTCATATCCCACCAGGTATAAACATCTTTTTTTTCTGGATTTAATTTCCTATAAATATCCGTATAACCTTCTTTTATTATTTTATCAATCCAAGCTCTTTCTTCCGGAAGAAATCCTGTATTCTTTTCATTCTCCTTTGGTCGCGCAAGATCTATCTCAGTATGCGCAGTATTCACATCTCCACAGAAAACGATTTCATAGCCGGCTTTTCTTTTTTTATTTATATAATTCAAAAATTCTGCATAAAAACGCATTTTGAAATCCAATCTCTCCGGTCCTCCACCACCATTGGGGAAATAACAGGTAATTAAAATAAATTTAACACCAAGCAGGGAAGTGTCTTCATAAAATAGAGCTATAAACCTGCCTTCCTGATCCAAAACATGAGTTCCTATGGCATAATCTACCTTATCTGGCTTATGCTTTGTATATATCGCCACACCGCTATAGCCTTTCTTTTCTTTTGAATGATCAAAATACGAGTAATATCCAAGTGGATTCCTGATCCCATCTTCCAATTGTTCTGGATGCACCTTGGTTTCCTGAAGGCAGAAAAAGTCCGGTGATTGCTGTAGAAACCAATCAAATGAGCCTTTTTTAACATTTGCCCGCAGGCCGTTTACATTCCAGCAGATGATGTTCATAGATAAAGTATATCAGAAAAGGGCAGGAGGGTGAATTATTTAGTTCTCTGTAGCTT
>CAYHFF010000007.1:0-18320 GCA_964355845.1 uncultured Candidatus Saccharibacteria bacterium | reverse complement strand
TTAATTTTTGCTAATGCATTAATTCTACTGTCCTACTTCAAAGGTAACTAGATCAAACAAATAGAAGAAAGAGAAAAAATTATGGCATATCATGTGGATTGTCGGTTTTGTGGAAAAACAGCAATGAATCACGATCATGATGATTGTGCGTCAAGATTTGGTGATCAAGCTTATAAAATAGTGAGAGCTCTTATAGAAAGTAATCAAGATAAAATGCTGTCAGATTTTTTGGAGAAAAAAAGAAATAGTAAGAAGTGGCAATACTATCTTGATTACCTTAGAAGAAAAGGAAAATCACTCGAAGTGGAGAGTCATATGCATAAGATCGCTAGTCTGGCAGAAAAGGAGATAGTACGGATACTTGCAAGAAAGACAAGTAAGAAAGCGATCAATAAACACAATAAACCTCATGGTCACTACAATTTCATATTGACTATTGAAAAAATAAAAGTAAATGTTCGTATTGAAGCTACTTAATTAGCAAATTTTTACTTCTACAAGTACTTCTCCATCAAGCCTCCTCTCCTAGGACGGCTTTTTTGTTTATATTCAAAATCTTATTTATCATATACACTTTATGATTTACTTCACCAACTTCCACTAGAACCACCACCCCCTGACGATCCTCCACCGAAACTTCCGAAACTTCCCCCTCCAAATCCACCACGACCCCCACCCCATCCTCCACCTATCCACCATGGTGGTTGTTTACCATCTCTTAGACTAGAATTGTATTGTTTTGAAACTAAATAATCAAAAAGCAGACCAAATAAAATCAGAAATGGAATAGTGATAATACCAGTGTAGAAAAATCCAAATACAAAACCTATTATCACTCCGGCTATAGCTCCGAGTACACCTCCAAGCCACCATGACTTTGATCTCCCGAGTATACTTGCTATATATATAAAGACAAAAATAAAAATGTACAGAATAGAAGCTAAATCGACTTTGTATTGTTTTTTTTCAATATAAGAATAATCCCCTTCGCTTTTTACTACAGAAATAATAGCATCAGTTCCCTTCACAATTCCCGTTTCCATATTTCCACTTTTGAATTCTGGTAATACAATTTTCTGTATTATCCCATTTGATTGTGAGTCAGTAAGTATCCCTTCAAGTCCATAGCCTACTTCTATACGAACTTTCCTGTCGTTCGGCGCTATGAGAAACAATACTCCATTATCTTTTTCTTTATTTCCTATTCCCCAATCTTCAAATAATTTTACAGCATAAGTCTCTATAGTCTCATCAATTAACTTTGGTATTGTTACTACTGCTATTTCAATTCCACTTGATTCTTTTAATGAATTTAATTTATTTTCAATATCTTCCTCAAATGTATCTGTGATTACAGATGCATAGTCATTGACAAAACCCTGTGGCCTTCCAGGACTTGTATAGGCATAAACAATAGATGAGAAAAGTAGAAATACTACAACTGCGAGATATATAACTCGCTTCATGCTATTAGAATTTAACTTCAGGAGCATTCTCTGTACCAGCTTTAGCTTCAAAATATATTCTTTCATCAAATCCAAACATTGATGCAATTATTGAACTCGGAATTCTTTTTACTTTAAGATTGTAGAGTTTTACAAAATCATTGTATCTTATTCTCTGTACACTTATACGATTTTCTGTACCCTCAAGCTGTGACATAAATGTATTGACATTTTCAGATGATTTTAATTGTGGATAATTTTCAGTTATAACTAGAAGTCTTCCTAGTGCTGATTCTACAGCAACTGTTGCTTTTGCTTTATCCTCTGGTGTATTTGCTCCACTATATCTTGTTCTTGCATCTGCAATTGCTGTAAATATATCTTTCTCTTGTGCCATAATAGCCTTTACTGAAGATACAAGATTTGGAATCAGGTCAAATCTTCTCTGATAATCCACTTCAACTTGTTTCCATTGTGTGTCAACTTGCTCATTTAGTGTGACTAAACTGTTATAAGTACTAAAAGCGTATATAAAGACCAGTAATACGACTATTATAATAGCAGATAGTATTTTTTTCATTAATTAATTTAATTATATTAGTAAAATCTATTTCTTTGGAGATGCTTTTGTTTCATCCTGTCCATCTGGACCTTTTATGAATTTGAATGAATTTATCATATCCTTGAACTGTGTATCTGCTGTATCAACAAGTGTTTTATTTGTTGAACCAATTTTCTGAACATCAGCCGCTGAATATCCTTTCCCTGTTGGGCTAGATATTATAGAAGTGAATGTAAATAGATAACAAATTGATCCACTCTGCAATGAGTACATTCTATTGAAATAGTTTGTGCCCTGTACAGTATTTGCTATTGATATCATATTGTATGACAAATCACCCACTTTCAATGTATCTCTTTCTTTTACTGTAGTAACTGGTGGGAATGCACATTTACCTGATATGACACTGATATCTGTTTTTAAGTTTCTAACTGTATTCTTCTCTATTTCCTTTTCTGTAGGGACAAAAAATGATACACCATTTACTGACTCCTCTACATTCCACAAAGTAGGATATTTTACTGAAAATCCAAGTTCATTGTTTTTATACTCTGATATTTTATCTGAAACCTTTACTGTTTCCTTTGAAGGAACAGATACGGTTACCTCTTCTACTTTACCTGCATTTGTGTCAACAACAGGAGTATTTGAAGAATTATATTTCCAAAATATAGCACTAATAACGACTAATAATATAACTAAAATTAATATTTTTTTCATCATTTTTATATTATAGCAGATATAGTCTATACTGGCAAAATTAGTATTCCACTCCAGAGTTATCTGGCATTCTTGTTTTTTCTTCTTTTGGCTCTTCTGCTATAGCAGCTTCTGTTGTCAATAATATTGCAGATGCAGAACATGCATTCTGTACACCAAGTCTTGTGACTTTTACAGGATCTACAATTCCAAGAGCTATCATATCCTCTACCATTTCGTCTTTTAGCGCATCATATCCAGCATTGCCTTTTCCATTTTTTATTTTCTCCACTATAACTGACCCATCATCCTTGCCTGCATTTATAGATATTTGCTTAAGTGGTGATTCCATTGCTTTCAGTACAATACTATAACCAAGATCGAATTCTTTTGATATATGTTTTTTGTTTAAAAGACTATCCCTTACTTTTTGTGCTGCTTTTATTAGAGCTACGCCACCTCCTATCACAATTCCCTCTTCTATTGCTGCTTTTGTTGCGTTTACAGCGTCTTCTATTTTTAATTTCAAGTATTTCATCTCAGTTTCAGTTGCGGCACCAACTCTTATAACAGCAATACCACCTGATAACTTTGCAATACGCTCATCTATCTTTTCCTTATCATATTTTGACTCTATATTTTCTTTTTGTTGTTTTAATTGTGATACTCTATCTTCTATATCACTTTTTTTACCCTTTCCACCTACAATTATTGTATTGTCTTTTGTTGAAATAATTCTTCTGGCTTTACCTAACATGTTTATTTCAGCATTTTCAAATTTGATTCCAATATCTTCGGAAATTATAGTTGCGCCCACTGTAACTGCTATATCTTCTAATATTTCTTTTTTTCTATCACCATATCCTGGAGCCTTTATTGCTAGTACGTTGAAAGTTCCACGCAATTTATTGACTATAAATGTTGAAAGCGCTTCACCATCTACATCTTCAGCTATAATAACTAAATCTTTTTTGCCTGATTGAGCCAATTTTTCAAGTAATGGTAATACTTCCTTTATAGAAGATATTTTACTGTCAGTTATAAGTATAGATGGATCATTGTATTCCGCTTCCATTCTTTCATGATTTGTTATTAAATATGGTGAAATATAACCCTTATCAAATTCTATTCCTTCTGTCACTTCTGATTCAAGTCCTATTGTCTGTGACTCTTCAACTGTTACTACACCATCCTTGCCTACTTTTTTTATTGTATCGGCTATTATATTTCCTAATTCTATTGATTCAGCTGAAATATTTGCAACTTGTCTGATTTCTTCATCTGTTTTGATAGGCTTTGCTATCGACTTCAGCGCGGTTATTACATCTTTTGCAGCCGCCTCAATACCAAATTTAATCCCCATAGCGTTTACACCCATTGTTGTATGCTTCATACCTTCATTTACTATTGCTTGAGTGAGCACAACAGAAGTTGTAGTGCCATCTCCTGCCACATTATTTGTATTTGTTGCAACCTCTTTTATTATCTCCGCGCCCATATTTTCAAACTTATCCTTAAGAGTAATTTCCTTTGCAATAGAAACTCCATCATTGGTTATTGTCGGTGTTCCATACCCTTTATCTAGTACTACATTTCTACCTCTTGGCCCTAAAGTGATCTTTACAGCATCAGCAACTGCGTCTAAACCTTTTTTCAATGCTTTTCTCGCATCTTCATTGTAAATAATTTTTTTTGACATTTGAGTTTGATTTAAATTAATTGATAATAGCCAATATCTCGCCTTCTTTTACAATATAGTATTCATTATCTTCTATTATTATTTTATCTCCCCATTGAAATAAAACTTTATCGCCTTTTTTAACTGTCATTGGTATTAGATTTCCCTTTTCATAATGTCCATTTCCTACACTTATCACTATTCCACATTTACTACCTTTATCTTCTTTTACAGTTACTGGTATTATGATACCTGAGTTTGTCTTTTTTTCTTTGTTGTCTAATGATTCTTTGATCAATACTTTATCATGTATTGGTTGTATTTGAGTCTTCTCATTTTTCTTTATTTCCTTATTTTCTTTTTTTATCATATATTTGATTTTTAGTGTTAATAATGAGTAAAACTTATTATATACAAGTAGAAGATACTTACAAGTTGACAGAGTAATACTTGAAGTGTGCAGATACTGTCAAATACAAATTCTTGCAATAAAAAATACTATATGTTAAAGTATTTTCCAATGAAGACTATCGCCTCTATACTTCCGTACATACAGATCGTACTTGCGATTATTCTAGTAATTGCAATACTTCTTCAAAGAACAGGAGCACAGATTGGTGGTGCATTTGGTGGTAGTGACAACTTTAGCTCAGCTTTTCATACTCGTCGTGGGTTTGAAAAAACACTCTTCATTATAAGTATTGTCGTTGCGATTCTATTTGCATTATCCTCACTACTTAGTCTTATTTAATTATAAAATAACCGCGCATTTACATTGAGCGCATAATATCGTGAATCAAGATACAGAATTTAAAAATGAATTTCGTGTAAAAGGTAGTGAAAAGCTACTGTCAATAATTCGATCTTTCTCCGCAACCGAGAAAGTGGTATTTGGATTTTTTACTATTATTTTTATACTAAGCTCTTTAACTCTCACATACAAGGCAGGTAAGATTTTTATGGTGGAAATACCATCACATGGAGGTGAGTTCACCGAAGGAATCATAGGACTTCCAAGATCTATAAATCCAGTGCTTGCATTTACTGATGTTGATAAAGACCTCTCTACACTTGTATATTCTGGATTAGTTAAATATGAAAATAATGATTTAATACCGGATATAGCATCAAAATACGATATTTCAAATGATGGACTTATTTATAGCTTTACTCTAAAGGATAATGTAAAATTCCATGATGGCGTAGAACTAACAACAGATGATATTGAGTTTACAATTCAAAAAATCCAAGATAGCGCAATAAAAAGTCCAAAGAAAACAGACTGGGCAGGTGTTACTATTAAAAAAATTAATGATAAGGAAATTCAATTTATATTAAAACAACCATATGCCCCATTTCTTTCAAATCTGACACTAGGAATTACACCAAAACATATTTGGAAAAATCTTGACGCAGATCAATTTGTCTTTAGTAAATACAATTTAGAACCTATAGGTTCTGGCCCATACAAAGTAGAGGAGATTATTAAAAATAAAAGTGGAATTCCAACAAAATATATATTTTCATCATTCAAAAAATTCTACAATGGTGAACCTTACATTTCAAATGTAAATATAAATTTCTATTCAAATGAGAAATTGGCGATAGAAGCATATACTTCAGGTGAAATAGAAAATTTTGCCGGAATTTCTCCAAAAGAAATATCACCTATTGCCTCATCATCAAAAAATATAAATATATTACATACTCCATTACCTAGAATTTTTGGAATTTTCTTTAATCAAAATAATTCCCAAATTCTTGCTAACAAAGAGGTAAGACAAGCGTTAAATTTAGTAATTGATAGAGATGAGATAATCAACAAAGTATTGTATGGTTATGGAGCCAGCATAAGTGGACCATTACCTAGAGAAATGACCGAGGATGCTCGTCATAGCGAGAATTCAGATGAAGACATAGCGAAAGAAATACTTACAAAGGCTGGCTGGCAGATAAATAAAGATGGAATTCTTGAAAAGAAAAGTACAAAAAAGACAGGAGGGTCGGCGCAGGTTCTAGAGTTATCTATCTCAACATCTGATGCTGAAGATCTAAAACAAATTGCAGAAATGGTAAAGGTGAAATGGGAAAATCTAGGCGCAAAAGTAAATGTGAAAGTGTTTGAATTTGGAGATTTGTCACAAAATATTATTAAAACCAGAAAATACGACGCATTACTATACGGAGAAGCAATAGGAAAAAATATTGATTTATATGCATTCTGGCATTCATCCCAGAAAAACTATCCAGGATTAAATGTGGCAATGTATGTAAACAGTAAAGTAGATAAAATTTTAGAGGAAGCAAGATCAAATTCAAATGAAAATGAGAGAAATAATCTATACGAATCATTTAATCAAATAATACAAGAGGATATACCGGCAATATTCATATATTCACCCGAATATATATATTTAATGTCAAATAAAATAAATGGCAATACTTTAAAAAATATAACTAGTGCATCTGACAGATTTTATGGAATAGATAAATGGTATATAACTACAGATTATGTATGGAAAATATTTAAAAATAAAATTAATTAATCAATAAACAAAATGAATACAGAAAATTTAGAGAAGGATATAGTAGCCCCATCAGTACAGACGGCGCGACCAGCACAGAGAGAAATTAGGAGATCTTCTGGAACAAGATCGCATGGTATGAGATCAGCGAGACCCCCTGAAGCAACTCAAACTCATAAAAAAATTGAGGATACTATTCCAGCACTTGGAGAAAATTCCATAAGGATCATACCGCTAGGTGGTGTAGAGGAAATTGGGAAAAACATGACAATGATTGAGTACGGTAATGATATTATCGTAATTGATATTGGTTTTCAGTTTAAAGACGAGAATACTCCGGGTATAGATTATATTCTTCCAAATACCAAGTATCTAGAAGAAAGAAAAGATAAAGTACGAGCAGTAATAATAACCCATGGACATTTGGATCATATAGGAGGAATACCTTATGTTATGCCTAGAATCGGCAATCCCCCACTGTATACCAGAATGTTAACATCAGTTATTATAAAAAAACGACAAGAAGAATTTACTCATATTCCACCACTTGATATTAAAATAGTTGAAAAGGACGAAACTATTACACTTGGAGCATTGAAGGTAAAATTCTTTGCAGTAACACATACTATTCCTGATGCGATGGGAGTTGTCATACAGACACCATATGGTTCTATAGTCCATACAGGTGACTTAAAATTGGATCATGAAAATGGTATTCCAACCGAGACTGAAGAAGCAGAATACGATAGAGTATTTAAAAATGAAAAAGTGCTTATGTTAATGGCTGACTCTACAAATGTTGAGAATCCTGGATTTTCAATTCCAGAAAAAACTGTGCACAAAAATATTGAAGAAATTATTAAAAATACCAAAGGAAGACTTATTATAGCCACATTTGCTTCCCTTTTAGAAAGAATGCTAAAAATAATAGATTTTTCTGAAAAATATGGGAAAAAAGTTGTTGTTGAAGGTAGGAGTATGAAAACAAATATTGAAATTTGTAGAAATCTAGGTCTTTTAAAACCAAAAAAAGATACAATAATTTCAGTTGAAGATATTGAAAATTATCCACCAGATAAAATTGTAGTGCTTGCAACTGGCGCACAAGGTGATGAATTTGCAGCTATGATGAGAATGTCAAATAAAACTCATAAATACATTAAAATCAATAAAAGAGATACTATACTTCTCTCATCATCAATTATTCCAGGAAATGAGAGAGCCGTACAGAAGTTGAAAGATAATCTTTCAAGACAAGGGGCAAATATTATCCATTACCGTATAGCTGATGTGCATTCATCGGGGCATGCAAATCGTGATGAAACCGCATGGATACATAAGAAAATCAATCCAAAATTCTTTATGCCAGTTCATGGATATCACTATATGCTTCGTGTTCATGGCGATATCGCCCGTGAGACAAATGGATTGACTGAAGATCAGATTATTATACCTGACAATGGTTCAGTAATAGAAATACAGAACTCTGGTGAAAAAATATTGAAAATAAAAGAAAAGGCGCCATCTGGAATAGTTATGGTTGATGGATTCTCAATCGGAGACATACAGGATGTAGTTATACGCGATAGACAAATGCTCGCGCAGGATGGAATATTTATTATTTTTGCTATTATAAATTATCAAACAGGAAAATTAAAAAAATCTCCTGATATTATCTCTAGAGGATTCGTATATCTAAGAGAATCACAGGAATTATTGCATAATGCTCGTATAATTATTAAAAATACAATTGAAGAGTCAACTAAAGGAATGAATCCTATCAATATGGATTATGTTAAGACAAATATATCTGACAATATCAGTAAATTTTTGTTACAGAAAACAGCAAAAAGACCTATAGTCATTCCAGTTATACTCACAATATAAATTGTATAAATCTTTCATGTTATAATACTCAATATGAAACATAGGAGTAATATAAACAAATCTGCAGCCCTATACTCTATAGCTCTTGCAGGTTTTTTCTCAGCTCTTCATGTATCTCTACCTGCTTATTTTAATTCAAGTTTTTTAGAAACTTTTGTAGATGAGAAAACTATCGAAATAATATACTTGATTATATCTATTGTAACTATTGTAGGTTTTTTGACTGTAAACTCTTTACTTCAGAAAATTGGTAATCATAGAACTTCCCTATTACTTATAATTATTCAAATAATTATATTCTACGGAATGATCAATACAGACTCTGCAAAAATATTAATACCATTGTTTATATTAGGCTTGTCATGCATAAGTATTATTGTTTTTACATTTGATATATTTCTTCAAAAAAGTACGGATATCGGACATACTGGCACCGTACGAGGCTTATATATGACCGCAGTAAATTCTGCATGGATATTTGGACCTATGATAGGTGGAATGTTGATATTAGGTAATAATTATAAATATATATATATCGCATCTTTTGCCTTACTTTTTCCATTATTATATCTTGTATATAAAAATTTCAATAAATTTCATGATTCACATTATGAGAAAATACCAGTAAGCGATAGCTTAATTAGAATTTTCAAAAATAAAGACATTTCAAAAATATTTATAATAAATATTATTCTTCAAACATTTTATGCTTGGATGATGGTATATACTCCATTGTATTTACATAATCATATTGGTTTTAGCTGGCAAGAAATAAGTATTATTTTCACAATAATGCTTTTGCCTTTTGTATTGATAGAGATACCGCTTGGAAAACTTGCTGATAAAAAATGGGGAGAGAAAGAAATAATGGCGACTGGATTCCTCGTGATGGGTATATCCACTGGAGCTCTGATGTTTTTTACAGAGAAAAGTTTGATCATATGGGCAATTATGTTATTTATCACTCGTATTGGAGCTGCCGCGGCGGAAATCATGATTGAAACATATTTTTTTAAAAAAATAAACAATAGAGATACCGGAATGCTAAGTATGTTTAGAATCACTAGACCAATGTCATATTTTATTGCTCCAATCATTACAACTATCGGTCTCGTATACACTACAGATAAATACCTATTTATAGTTATTGGAGCAATTATCATACTGACAATTTACCCAATTTTAAAAATCAAAGACACAGATTAGCTATCTCCAGCTTGAAAACCATACTCTATAGCCAAGCTCAATATCTGTTAATGGTAGACCATATGTAAGAGGGCTGAAGAATAGAAATAGAAATGAAGCT
Organism: uncultured Candidatus Saccharibacteria bacterium; assembly: GCA_964355845.1. Lineage (GTDB taxonomy): Bacteria > Patescibacteriota > Minisyncoccia > Phycocordibacterales > PALSA-1337 > CAIOGI01. The sequence continues at coordinate 8,218 of CAYHFF010000007.1, read as the reverse complement.
AGAATGATTGTTGAAGTATAAACAATATTTTGAGTGTTTAAATTTTTAATTTTATCAATACATAAGACCAAAGCCATAATACTGAAAACTAATGCAGGCGCATAATGATATAAAAACATAACTCTACCTATAAATATAAATGGCAGAAAATTGGATATAAATCCTATTAAAATAAATATGCTTATATATTCTTTTTTTATTTTTCTAATATTAAGTAGAGATATAATAAATAATATTAGTATAGAAATAATACCAAACCAATACAATACTGGATTACCGATAAAATATATATGAGACTTCTTTCCTATTTCGTTTACAATATTTAAATCGTCACTTGAATTCCAATAATATATAGGTCGCGACATCATAGGCCATGTATACCATAGACTAGAATAATCATGCTTATAAACAAGTCTATTGTTTGCACTTATCATTTCTGCATTTAATTCCAAAAATTTATGGGGAAAATCTTTTTTAGCTATTATTGAATTATCATTTTCATATTGACTGCCAATAAGATTTTTTTGAAATTCCTTTGACATGTATGGATCGCCATTACCAGTATTTGGTAAAACCCTTAAATGAATTGCAAATATTGCTGAATATATAGAAACAAATAGCAAACCAATGATAATCATACATTTAAATAATTTCACACTGAAAATTTTACCGTAATCCAAATAGTGATTAATTAATTCAAAAAAAACAATCATTCCCAGAAATGAAAGTCCAATCCATTTTATACTAAATGCAGAAATAGCGCATATTACAGCTAAGTAAAATACAAGATAGCTGTATTTTATATTTATATGATTTCTATATATTAAATAGAGTAAAAGCGATAAAAACCCAAAAAATAAAATAAAACTATCTGTAAGGAGAAATCTTGATTGCACTATTGTAGAGTTTTCAAGACAGATCAATACACCACCTAAAAATGCCAGCTTTTTATTTATATTCAGATTCCTAAGTATGCCATAAACAATTGGCGATAATAAAATACCAAATATTATTGGCACAATTCTAAGTAAAATTATCCAGTTTGGCAATAAATTGCCGATTTTACCAAAATCAACGACTATATCCCCATAATTTATGAGATATGCAAAAAAGGCAAAAATAAGTCTACCTAATGGCGGATGAACATCAAAAAAATAGCTATGCTGTAAATGCCATATTATATATTTACCGATATGAACTTCATCAAAAACTACAGATGATGGATGACCAAAAAATACCACATGGACAAGTATACTCAAAATAGTGACGAGAATCGTATACCTCCACTCATATAGTATATTTGACTTAAAATTTGAAAAAATATTTTTCATTATCCCAGTTCCCTATTTACCATAATTAATAAATCTAGCAGATAACATTCCAAGATATTTGACCAAAAGAATAATAAATGTTGTCCAGAATAATCCAAAAGATATACCAGCAATCACATCCGACAGCCAATGAACGCCGAGGTATAGCCTGCTAAAAGATACAAGTAAAATAACGATTACTGATGAGAGTATTATCAATTCTCTATAAAATAATTTCTTTACACTACCTAGAGAAAAATATATAACTAATGTAAAGAATATTGTAACAATTGTAGCGTGACCACTAGGGAAACTGTATCCACTCTCAATGATTGCGCTACTTATAGGCCTAATTCTCATAATCAACTCTTTCATTAAAGCATTCAAAAACAGACCGAGTCCTACAGATAGAAAGGTGATTATAGAATATCTCCATTGCTTTTTATAAATAAAATAAATAATAAATACGAATGAAATAATAGCTAAAACTTTTACACTAAAAACATTACTTATAATATTCATAAAAAAAACACCTGTCTGATTGATCCTTTCTGAAATAAATAAATTTACCCAAATATCAAGTTCCGACATAAATGAATTTATACTGATAGCATCTTGCAGAGTTTTAAAAAATATATAAAGACCAGAAATACTTGCAATCAAAGTGATGAGTTCGTATTTTGCAAATAAATGAAATTCACGATTAATAAATCTATAACCCCATATGAGCATTATAGATATAATAATTGCTATTATTATAAATTTACCAAATACACTAGCGATCATATGGTAACTTGCGCCAAATACATAGCCGAGTAAAACAGATGCAATAGTCCACAATATTACCCCAAAAATATCATATAACCAAAACTTTTTAATATGTATTCCACTGGCACCGACAATAAATGGAGTAAGTTGTCTTGTGATCGGACTAAATCTGCCTAAAATAATTGTTTTCCCAGCATGTTCATTTATCAGTTTTTTTGCTTTTTCTATATGACTTTCAGTGATAAAAAGATATTTAGCAAATTTACTAAGGAATGCAAAACCAAATTTTCTTCCAATTATAAATCCTATAATATCACCTATAGTCGCGCCAAGTATAACCGAAGTTATAACAAAATAAATATTCAATACTCCGATTTTTGCTAGAAAACCGGAAAATATAACTATAGTGTGCCCTGGTATAAATTGACCCAAAATAGGAAGACCTTCGAGTAGTGAGGCAATGAATAGTATGGTATATCCACTATGACTAGCAATAGAATTGAAATAAACAATAATCGGCGCAGATATTTGACTTAAAAAATGTATCATATATTGATTTAGTATTATAACATAAACATGATGAAATTTTGATAAAATTTTTATATATGATTTCCACAACAAAAAGATGCTTTAATACCGCTATTACTCTATAATCCAGATTATGAAAATATTAATTATAGAGGATGACAAGGAAATGGCATATTTTATAAAAACAGGACTTTGTGAAGATTCATTTTCAGTTGAAATTGTAAACGATGGCTCAGGTGGATCATTCCTAGCTCGTACGAATATTTATGATGTTATTGTAATGGATTATTCCCTACCGATCAAAAATGGTATGGAGATATGCGAAGAAATAAGAAATTCTGGTATTACAACTCCAATAATTTTCCTAACTATGCATAATGAAATCAAGAAAAAAATACAAGCCCTAAATATAGGAGCTGATGATTATATGGTCAAACCATTTTCACTTGAAGAACTCAAGGCCAGGATAAAAGCATTATCTAGAAGACCTAAAAAAATTGAAGATACTATGCTTTATATAGACGATATAGTAATTGATACATTGAAAAAAATGATAAGTAGGGGTGGAAAACAGATATACCTAACTAGAAAAACTTATAATCTTCTTGAGTATTTGGTTAAAAATAGAGGAGTTATACTCTCTAGAGGAATGATAATGGAATATGTATGGAATTCAGAAAGTGATCCATTTTCAAATACAGTAGAAGCTCATATACTAAATCTTAGAAAAAAGATAAATGCAGGTGGAAAAAAAGATATTTTGAGGAATATCCCAGGCAGAGGATATATTATTGATTAAATTTTCCTTCTTGAATTTGTTTTATAATAGTATCTATTTGGTTTTTTAATAATGGAAATTTTCCTGAAGCAATTTTCAATGTCTGTATTGACATATACTCCTGCTTATCCATGAGGTATACCGATGCGAGCGCTGAATATATATTCTCATCTTCGGGATTTTTTATCAAAAGCTTATTGTAAAGTTCAATTGCTTTAGAGTATTGTTTGTTTACAATATAAGCATTTATAATTCTAGGATCATATATTGTTTCATTATCATCCTTCAATAATTCTTTTATTCTTGATTCTTGATTATTTGATATTAAAGATATTATATATGCCACCTTTGCTGTGTCGTTTTCAGGTGCCAATAAATATGTTTTTTCTGTCAATTCCATTGCTTCTTTTTTCTTTCCTGAATTTATATAATTTAAAGCCAATTCAAATGCTATTGTTTGTTTTTTTGGTGACAATTCTCTTGCCTTTTCAAGATATACTAATGCTTTTGCATATTCCCCTATTGAGTCATAGAATCCTCCAGAGATAATATATATTCTCGCATCATTTGGTGTTGTATTTATTTGTTTTTCTATTTCTTTATTTATTAGAGCATAAAATTCTGATTTTTTTTGAGGAGATTCTCCACCCCTCATAATACCTGAAACACAGTTGAATAATTGCTCCAATGCTTCTTGATTTGCCACAGTTTGATTGAGTTTGAAAACTTTTTCAGTATTCTTGACTGTTAAACCTTGTCCACTTTGACAGGCTAGTAGGTTACTGACCACTGCTTTATTTGCTTGTACAGGACGAATATTTATAAAATACAATGATGAAATTGCCAATACCACAATTATCGGAGTATAGATATAATCTCTTATTGTTATATAATTTTCAGACAATTCCCTCTCTGGATTTAGAAATGCTTTATTTATCTTTCCAGATCTGAGTAGGTGCATATATGCTAAGAATGTAAAAAACATTATATAACTTGTTTGATTATCAAATACAAATATATTATGAATACCATATCCCGCAATCAGACCCATAAGTATAGATTTTTCTCCAATAGTTAAATCGCTTTTAATAATATAGATAATTGAAATGATATATAAAGATAGATAAGACAATAAACCCAGAATACCCCCAGCGACAAGCCAGTCTAGGAAAACACTGTGAGCTCGATCAAACCATTGTTCATGCTTCCACATCAAAGGATCATAATTTTGATTGAATATATAATTAAAATTTTCTTGACCTATACCTATTATTGATGTTTTTGGACTTTCAAATACTCCTTTTATAGCCATTGGCCAGATAAATCCTCTCGCTTGAGTTTTTGTATCTGATATTGAAATAGTCGCAATACGCCCTAGAACACCATTATTTTTAATCCATTCTGCATCTTTATTAAAATAAAATAGAATCCCTAAAATAATCATCATTACAATAATTCCACCAGTAACTATTCTGCTTTTATTTGATTGACCTTTGTTGATACGGCCGAAAACTGCATAGATAAAACAGGAGATCAATATCGCTGCAGTCCAACCTAGTATAGTACCTCGTGTTGCAGTCTGGAACATGATAAATGAAAAGAAAGCAGAAAGAAAAACATAAACCCATACTTTAGGAGACTTCAATGCATTAATAGCCATAAAACCGGCAATAAATGCATTTATAAGCATAAAAACTGCCATATATGCAGAGTTTCCAAGAGATGCGTCTACTCTACTTGAACCCTGATGTATTGCCGCTAAACCTAAAAATTGAAATAGACCATAAATAGCAACTATAGAACCTGCAAACAAAACAACATTAAAAAATCTCTGCCAATTTATCTTTGCATATTCTCCTGCACCAAATACTGATGATAGCACTAGAAAATATGCCCATAAATGGACAATAGTAAGCCATCCCTCCATTCTTTCAAAATTTGACCAAATACTGCGTAGAGGATTAAGCCCCATAAGGTCAGCGACTAGAGTAATCAATGTAAAAATTGTTATAGAAATAGTTAGACTATTTATACGAGGTGCTACACTTTTATCAGACCCTGAATAAGATGTACCACGCTCCCTTAGTAATAAAACAAGCCATAAAGCAAAAATAATTTCAACAATAATCCTAAAAGCAAAAGCCTTGCCAGTTATAAACGGAAAAAACAATGGATTTGCCACATAAAGCGGAATAAATGGAATAATAGACAAGCCGATAATGATTGAGTATTTTAAAATGGTGTTTATATTATTGTTCATGATTATGAAATATAGCATGTTTTTTAAAATATGGTAAATAATGACAATAAATGTTAGACTATAATTTAAATAAATATGGCCATACAAGAGACTATTATAAGACCCAAGAGACTATTTAGTTTTAGAGATATAAAGGAAATATGGGAGTATAAAGAATTATTATATTTCTTTACATGGAGAGATCTCAAGGTTAGATACAAACAAACTGCATTAGGAGTTGCTTGGGCAATAATTCAACCATTTATTACAATGTTTGTCTTTAGTGTATTTTTTGGAAAGCTGGGGGGTATTCCTTCCGATGGAATCCCTTATCCGATTTTTGTATATGTGGGACTTATCTTCTGGCAATTCTTTTCTGGATCATTATCTAGTACTAGCTCGGTTTTAGTGAGTAATCAAAGTATTATAACAAAAATATATTTTCCCCGTCTTCTTTTGCCGATTTCATCTGTTGTTACTCAGCTCGTCGATGCTATGATAGCATCGACGATTCTTATAGCTTTAATGTTTTATTATAACTATGTTCCACACATTGAAGGATTGTTAGTTTTACCTATTTTACTTATTATTTCTTTTATGGCATCTGTAGGTGGTGGACTAGTGCTTGCATCTATAAATGTTAAATATCGTGATGTTCGCTATGTATTACCTTTCTTCATACAACTTTTGCTTTTTTTAACACCTGTTATATATCCTGCAAGTATAGCTGGGAAATATTCATGGGTAATGGCTATAAATCCAATGACTGGAGTTATACAGAATGCTCGTGCAGCACTACTTGGTACTGCTCCTATAAATTGGATGCTTATAATGATATCATTGTTAGCTTGTACTATGCTTTTACTTTTTGGCATATATGTTTTCAAAAAAGTTGAGAGATACTTTGCGGATATTCTTTAAAATAAAAATATGGAAAAAGAAATAGTAATTGAAGTAAAAAATATTGGAAAAAAATATAAAATAAATCATGAAATGGGTAGATATGTTACCCTGCGCGATATTTTAGGTGATATTATGCGAAAGCCTATTAGATTTATTAAAAATAAGACAAAACAAATAGCTGGTTTTGAAAAAAAAGAAGAGTTTTGGGCACTTAGGAATGTAAGTTTTGAGGTTAATAAGGGTGAAGTTATAGGTATAATAGGTAGAAATGGCGCTGGTAAATCAACACTTTTAAAAATAATCTCACAGATCACACCACCAACTATGGGTGAGATAAAAATCAAAGGTAGAGTAAGTAGTTTACTTGAGGTTGGTACGGGTTTTCATCCAGAACTCACTGGTAGAGAAAATGTATTTTTGAATGGCGCGATTCTCGGAATGACGAAAAAAGAAATGTCTAGAAAATTTGATCAGATCGTGGAATTTGCTGGTATAGAAAAATTCTTAGACACACCTGTAAAATACTACTCAAGTGGTATGTATGTTCGTCTAGCTTTTTCAGTCGCCGCTCATATGGAACCTGATATTTTGATTATTGATGAAGTTTTATCTGTAGGTGATGCAGAATTTCAAAAGAAATGCTTAGACAAGATGGAATATATTACGCAAAAAGAAGGAAGAACGATTCTATTTGTAAGTCACAATCTAATAACTGTACAGAAACTATGTCAGAAAACTATTTTATTAGAAAATGGGAATCTTAAAGATATGGGTGAAACAAAAAAAATTATAGATAAATATCTAAACGATAAAGCAGAGCCGGTACACAATCCAAATCTAAAAGACAGACCAGAGGCTGGTAATGTAAGATTTACTGATATAAAAGTTTCAAATATAAATGGATCAGGATTTATAAAAAGCCATGAAAAATTAAAGATCATACTGAAATACAGAAGTGATTTTAAAGAAGATATAAGTGGTGTAAGAGTAGTGATTGGTATTATAAGCGAACGCTCAAATCAGAGAGTGCTGAGGCTTGATAGTGATGTTACATCAATGTCATTTGGAAGTATTTTGGCATCAAATGGAGAGATACTCTGTGAGACAGGAGAAGTCAATTTAACTGAAGGTAAATATTCAGTAGAAGTAGATTTTCTAATACAAGGCACAGGTCAAGATTATATTAAAAAAGCTTGCGAATTTAATATTGAAACTGATATAGAGAATTATAATTACTATATAAAACCAGATAATACTGTTTGTGATAATCTGATTAAGTATAGTTTTGAACAGAAATTACATAATTGATTAATGCGTCAATAATTGTATTTTTTTGTTTATAGTATAGTATGGATAAAATATGAAAAAAGAAAATATAAAAAATATAAGAGTTCCCTATGGTCATTCTATGCATGGTGAAGAAGAGGTTGACGCTGTGGTCAAAGTACTAAAAGGTAATACAGCTCTGGGGGATAAAACAAAAGAGTTTGAGTCTAGAATCGCAGAAATGTTTGGAAAAAAATACGCTGTAATGGTGAACTCAGGTTCATCAGCAAATTTGCTTGCATTAGAAATACTTAATCTTCCACAGGGTAGCGAAGTTATTACTCCTATTCTTACATTTGCTACTACAGTAGCACCTATAATTCAAAAAGGGTTGATACCAGTTTTTATTGATATTAATATAGACAG
>CAYHFF010000006.1:0-18938 GCA_964355845.1 uncultured Candidatus Saccharibacteria bacterium | reverse complement strand
TATATATCTTCCAACCTGATCATATTCATTGCCAAGTCCAGTCACTGAAGTGTCACAAGATAAGAGTAACAATCTGACATTCTCTATACCTCCTGCGCAAAGTATGAAGTTTTCGGCAAATATTTTATATTCAGTTCCGTCAATATTCTTTATAAGAATATTTGTTATTGTAGTTTTACCGGCACTGTCTTTATTTGAAGATAAATGAATAACTGTGGAATCTGTATACAAATCAATATTTATATTATTAAAAACATATCCATTTTTTTCTGCAAAATTCCATGGAGGATCTTTTGCTATGAATATCTTTTCTACAAGATTTTCTGACTCTAAAGTAAAGTCTGATTTTTTTCTGATATTATCAATACTTCCAAGATTGAAATCATCTATATTAGGGAATCCATATTTGTGAGCTTCTTTGTAATATTTTTTTAATTCCTCATAGTCAATAGGCCATTTTTCTAAATCTATTTTATCCATTGGTGCAGAAAGTCCTGCCCAAGTTGTAGATGTGCCACCGAATACTCTTTCTCTGGAATTATTTTTAATTTTTATCTCACCTTCATTTTTTACTTCTCGTAATTTGTCATTTATTTCATTTCTAATCAATCCTCCGCATTCTATTACAGCAATTTTTTTACCTGAATCAATCAATTCACCACATAAGGTAAGTCCTGCAGGGCCTGAGCCTATTATGCAAATATCATATCTGTTTTCTTCAATATTTTGCAGGTTATCTGTAAGTTTTCTAACTGGCATTTGATGATTGTATCATATAAATATGCCTGATATAATGGGCAAATGCGCAGTAAAATAACTAGAAGAAATCTCGATGAATTTCTAAAGCGACATGCTACAGATGCCAAAATACTAGATATTGGTTCTGGTAATTCTTCATATAATAGATTTTTTCCAAATCGTATAGCGGTAGACATTGATCCTGACAGGAAACCAGATGTGATAGGTGATGCGCATAATCTTCCGTTTGGGGACGGGGAAATAGACGCAATACTTTCAACTGATGTGTTTGAGCATTTAAAAAATCCAGTAAAAGCAGTATCAGAAATGAAAAGAGTTCTTAGAAGTGGTGGTAAAATAATTTTTGCTACGAGATTTATTTTTCCTATACATGATTCGCCAAATGATTTTTGGCGTTTTACAAAATACGGCCTCAAGGAGCTTTTTAAAGATTTTGAAATAGTGGAGCTTGAACCAGAGACTGTAAATTTTGAAACCCTTGCAATACTTTTTCAGCGTATCGGTTATCAAACAAAGCTTGTCTGCAATAAACCTAGCAAATTTTTTATTTTTCTCATTGCCAAGATTCTCGCTCATTGCAATTGGCTGATAAAAGAAGAGTACGGAGATATTGCTAGGAAAAATAAAGAATCAGGAATGCTTGCCAGTGGGTATTATATGATAGCAAAAAAGAGATGAAAATCCTTCTTATTTCCTTAACAAATAATATTCAAAGTGGTGGTGGTAACCTAACACATGAATTGTGTATGTTTTTAAAAGGTAAAGTTGATTTCACACTGTTACTTCCATGGGATGAGAAACGATATGACTATACATCATATCCTGTTGAATATATTTTACCTTCATATATTTTTGATACTAGAAATTTTACAATTTTTAAATATCTCTTTTTTAAATACAAAACAGATGCAGATATAATACATTCTATTTTTGAATTCCCATACGCGCTGATAGCCGATAGAATTTCCAGAAAGAATAATATTCCACTTATCATCGGTTTAGCTGGAACATACGCAGTTAAACCACTATTTGTTTTTCCAGATAATTTACTATTGAAAAGAGCTTATAATCATGCTAAATCCATGATAGCAATAAGTAAATTCACAGCTGATTCAGTTGCAAAATATTCAAAAACTAAAACCCCAATAGACATAATTCACTGCGCTGTAAATTTTGAGAGATTTTCCAGAGAATATTTTATAGAAGATATAAAGAAAAAATATGCTGGAAAAAAACTACTAATGACAGTTGGTGCGTTAAAACCTAGAAAGGGACATGATATTGTATTGAAAGCTTTAGCTATATTAAAGAAAGAAAGAAATGATTTCCACTATATTATAAGTGGTAATAATGAAAAGAGAAACACTTATGCGGATGAATTAAATGAAATAATTAAATCAGGAAATTTAGAAGAAAATATAACTTTTGCGGGGTCAATAAGTGATGAAGATTTGCCGAGATACTTTTCTGCTATAGATATTTATATACACACACCTATAATGGTAAATTGGAATTTTGAAGGTTTTGGTATTGTGTATCTTGAAGCTGGTTCTGCCCGTAAACCAGTCATCGCTTCAAATTCTGGAGGAACACTGGATGCGGTTATTTCAGATAAAACCGGATTGGTCGTTCCAGAAGGTGATATAAATTCCACATATTATGCAATTAAAAAATTATTAGACAATGAACAATTAAGAAAATCTCTAGGGGACGCTGGATTTGAATATGCAAAGGAGCATTCATGGGAAAAAATTGGAGAAAAGTTTATTGATATATATAAAAAATTTTATAAGAGTAATCAATAAAAAAGTATAAAGTATAAAATATTATGAATAATAAAAAAATATTAATTGTTACAGATGACTTTCCGCCAAAAAGTGGAGGGGGCGCTGCAATTATTTCTTCAATACACGCCTTATCTCTTAAAAATATTGGCTATGAAGTCGTAGTTATCACAACAGTAGAAGATAAAAGCGAGATGGGGGAGTTTATTGAAAATGGAATTCGTATAATTAGATTTTATTCCAAATATGATTCAAGGTATAGATCTTATTTATCACTATATAATCCATTTTTACTTTCCAAAGTCAGTAAAGTTTTTAAAAAAGAAAAAGCCGATATAATTCATCTTCATAATATTCACTATCATATTTCGCATCATGCTATTTCTATTGCAAGGAAATATTCAAGGGCGGTGTTTATGACAATACATGATTCTATGCCATTTCACTACAGTAAACTTTTTCCAGATTTTCCATATAAAACCCACACAAAAAATTATAAGGTTTCTGTATTGCGACAGTTGAAAGATTTTCGTTTTAGATTTAATCCATTTAAAAATATTTTAATTAGATATTATCTTAAAATTCCAAATAAAATTTTTGCTGTAAGTAACGCTTTGATGAATGCTTTAAATGATAATGGGATAGGGAATGTCGAAGTTATACATAATGGAATAGATATTTTAGAATGGAAATTAGATAATGGGGAAATTGAGGTATTTAAAGTAGAGCATAATCTCTCTCATAAAAAAGTGATAATGTTCTGCGGTAGATTGAGTAGGGCAAAAGGAGGGGAACTCATGGTGAAATGTATGTCAGAAATAATAAAGATTATTCCTGAAGCAGTACTCCTTATTGTAGGTGAAAAATACAAAGAAGCTTTAAATATGCTTAAAATGGCGGAAAATTTGAATATTGAGAATAAGCTCGTATTTAGCGGAAAACTAGGCAGAAATAGCATTATAAACGCTTATGGAGCTTGTGATATGGTTGTAGTGCCTTCTCTGTGCTTCGACTGGTTTCCAACGGTCAATCTTGAAGCAATGGTCATGCGAAAGCCAATAGTTGCGACCTGCTTTGGGGGCAGTTCTGAAATTGTACAAAATAATGTTAATGGATATATTGTGAATCCATATAATAAAGATGAATTGGTAAAATCCATTATCGATATTTTAAGTGATGATATAAAATCAAGGAATTTTGGATATGAAGGGTATAAAAAGGTTATTAATACTTTCATTATAGATAGATATATAGAAAAGATTTTATACTGGTATAATAAATTTATCTAATTTAATAAAATGGATTTTTACAATACAGAATTTTACGATAAAGCCAGCAAAGATTATTCTAATCAGAGATATAATTCTATATCTAAAAGTTATATACAATTTTTCTTTAAAAGACGCTTGAAAATAGTTTTAAAGTTTATTGAAAAAGAATTTGCACGGAATACAGGTATTGATAAGGGTGAAAAACTAAGACTTCTTGAAAGTGGTTGTGCTGACGGTATTGTCATAGATTCCATCGTGCAGAATTTTCCCAATCTCTTTTTTGAATGCATCGGAACGGATATTTCTTCTAGAATGATAGAAACGGCTAAGGTTAAAAATAAATATTCTCATATCTCATACTGTCTAAAGAATACAGAGGAGTCTGGTCTATTTGATCTTATTCTTGCGGTAGGTTTTGTAAGTGCGGGAATACTCGAAGATGAATTTAATTATATTAAAAAATATTTAAATAAAAATGGCGTCATAATCATTTCACTTGCATCAAGAAAATCTCTCTATACCATACTCAAGCTTGGAGACAAAGACTATGCCAAAGACTATTGGACACATTCTCAATATAAGAAATTTATAGAAAAAGAATTTGAGATTATTGATGCTGTATCTTGTGGACTATTCATCCCAAAATTATGGAGTATACCTACTTTAGCAAGAATCATTCATCCTGTAGTTGAAGCTGTGATGAGATATATCACTCCGGATCTATTTCATGAGAAGCTTTATATACTTAAAAAGAAAAGGTAATTTTTCTTTAATATTAGATTTAACTTTATTATAAAAATTATTATCAATTCCGAACACTATCCTATATGTTCTAATATCATTTTCTATATTGTAATCAGTTTTTCTAGGGTGTTTTAATGGGAAAGAAATTTCTTTTGATTTGTAGTGTAGAAGCGAACTGGCTTTATGCGTCGCACCTGTTCCACTACCTATATTTTCAATTAGATTTATATTTGGAACTATGCATAATCCTGAATTTTTTAGACAGGTGTATGTCCATGCAATATCCCAGTCTGTTAATTCATTTTTATATCTTCTATCAAATAAATAGATGAAATATTGTAATGTAGAAGTATTGGGAAATTTATTCTTAAATTCTACCGTTTCTTTATATTCAGGCCATGAATTAATATTTTCCTCGTATTTAACCCATGCCCGTTTCCATGTAGCCCAGCCCCATATTTGTGCAATCTTTGAAAAATAATAACTATCTGAACTATCTCTGTTTAGGTCTTTGTTTATAAAATTCACACCAGATACATGCATTATATTGTTGTTATATCTATACTTTTCTATCATTGCTTCACAGAATTTATAAAAGCTCTCATTCGGAAGACAATCATCTTCTAAAATTATTACTCCTTCATAATCACAGAGTGTTTTGAAGGCATTTGAAACACCTGTAGAAACTCTTTCCCTGCAACCGAGATTAGTTTCTGAATAATCTCTTACAACATCGCATTCCCAATCGATTTTATTAAATATACTTCGAGTTCTGTCTGTGTCAATTTTTTCCTGTGTACTTCTCGGTCCATCAGCTACGATAAATAGTTTTCTTGGTTTAATTTTTTTAATTGTCTCAAAGACACATAATGTTTCATTGTATCTTTTGAAAACTACTATTATTATAGGTGTATTAAACATTTTTCGTTAAATCACTTTTTGATGCGTAATAATTTGCGTAAAATTCATTTGAGTCATGAATAGGTCCTTCAAATGTATCATTGATATGATTGTATGCATAAGATTTATATTTATGTGAAAGTAATATATCAAATATTTCTTTTGCTTTTGTGCCACTACCATCAAGCGGTATTTTTGATATTTCGAATGAAATAACATCGACAAGACCTTCATTAAGTATTTTTTTTGCTCCACTTAAAACACTTTTTTCAAATCCCTCGACATCAATTTTCATAAAATCAATTTTCTTGATATTATTCTCACTACAGAATTTATCAAGTGTATTTACTTCCACACTCACTTTGTCTATAGATTTGACGTTTCCAAAAATAGGGAAGCCGAAGGAATTAAGAGATGAGTTGTTTCTATCAAATATATTCATCTCTATTGAGCCTTCCTTGTCTAGAAAAGCTATATTTTTAGGTGTAGTATTGTGTAAGTGATTTAATGCCAGTGTCTCGCATAAGAGATCATATGTGTTAGGAACAGGTTCAAATGAATATAGTTTTCCTGTATTACCAACAAGTCTAGCTAGTATTGTGCTATGTAGGCCAATATTTGCACCAATATCAAATACAGTATCATTTTTTTTGACCAATTTACCCATCGCTTTGTAATCGATATCAAACATTCTATGGCTCAATAATTTTTCAATTGATGTGGTATCCCAAGGATACCAAACAAATCTTATGCCATGTTTGTCAGTAAGAATTATAGGGTTTTTATGAAAGAAAATACCGCGCATAAAGGTATTTTTCGTTTTTTCGCGTATTCTCTCTACTATAAATATTTTTGGCCATTTAATAAATAAATTTTTTAAAGTGATTTTCTTTATTTTGTTTTTAGTATTTTTAATCACTCTTCTAATTTTAATATTTATTATGCTGTGATATTTTTCAATCATATATTTATTTATAATCAGGGCACGTCTTTCTCTGTATGATACTAGTATTTTTTTACGATCCATCTTACCTAGATTATATCTAGTTATAAATTTATCTGTAAGTGATTTAAGAAGTTTAATTGACCTTAATAAATAAGTAAATTTAAAATCTATGAATCTATTTTTACTTAGTATTGAGTGTTCTATGATATATCTATCTTTATCATTTATCTCAATTAAATTAGAAATGTTTTTTAGAGTATAATCTATTGTATTTTTATACATTATATTCTGTGAGCTACTTTCATTTGTCATTGATGTCTCTAATATTCTATATGAAAGTAGTATTTCTGGTATGACCGCTATACCACCTGATTGTAGAAATTTTAAATGAATATTGTAATCTTCAACATTTCTAGCATCACTTGAATAACCACCTATATCTATAAGAGATTTTCTTCGAAGCATTATAGTTGAATGCATTAAAATATTACCAAAAACCATAGCATATTTTATAAATACAGGATCAGTTTGTGTTTTCCTATAACCGATATTCCTACCATCCTTGTCTATAATTTCTGCCCATGTACCAACTTCAATAATATTTGGATTACTTTCTAAATAATTATGCTGCCTTTCAAACCTTTCTGGTAAGGCAATATCATCATGATCCATCCTAGCTATATATTTTCCTGTAGCATTTTCAATACCTATGTTTAGGCTCTTTATTAATCCTAAATCTTCGCTATTTATTATATGTTTTATTCTTTGGTCTTTATAACTTCTAACAATATCAACGCTATCGTCACTAGAAAAATTGTCTATAATAATTAATTCAAAATCCTTGAATGTTTGTGACAATATGCTATCTATAGCTAGTCTAAGGTATCTTGAACCATTTCTAACTGGAAGAATAACGCTAATTTTTGGATTTACATTTTTATCCATGATTCTGGAAGTATATCAGATGTATCAATTTTTTCATCATTAAACCATTTTTTTGGGGCAATAACTATTTTATTTATATTTTTATTGAGCCATGCCGCCCACCAACTGAATGTACTGTTTGCAATAATATTGTGTTTGCATGATGACATCAATACAAGATCTTCCCATGGATAATTTTTATTTTTACTTACTATAGTATATGGTTCTGGCAACTTTATATGATTTTCTGCCCATTCTATATCATCAGTAAAAATAAAGAAATACGGAGAGGGAACTGTCTCTTTAATTTTTGTAATAGCTTTATTATAATACTCTTCTGAACATACACCATGAAAATCACTTTTTTTACCAGTGACATAATCCGTACCACGAAGATGTATACTTACAGAATTTTTTGCAGTTATATCTTGTATTATTATTTTATTGTCTTCTGACAGTTGGTACTTTGGTGTAATCTCCTTTCTTATTATATTTTCAAATTCTTTAAAATATTTCTCACTTTGCCAGTCACCTACAAGATAATCTTTTCTTGAGAAGATTTTCGTTACAAATATATCTGTACTTGTAGCGATATTTGCTTTTATATCGAAGTGTTCAAGCATATAACTTCGATCCATACGACCTTTATACCATGAAATATCAAGCTTTAGTGAAGTTTTATTTTTTATAGCACAAGCTCTTCCATAGGCATACTGAAATAGTTGATTTCCCAATCCACCTGTTAATTTAGTGATTATCATGTTTTGTTAGGATATTTTTTTGCGTATTCATACATATATCTTATACCTTCCTGTAGACTTGTCTTAGCACTCCATCCCAAAGTTTTTTTAAGTTTTGACACATCAAAACAATAACTATCAGCTATCGGTATTTTATGATTAGGACTTTTCTTAGAATAGAAAAAATTTCCACTACCTACAGTATTTGAAATAGTTTGAAGCATTTCTCCAAATGTGTGTTTTGTGCCTGTACCACAATTATAGATTTGACCATTAGTTTT
The DNA here is from genome assembly GCA_964355845.1 of uncultured Candidatus Saccharibacteria bacterium. Lineage (GTDB taxonomy): Bacteria > Patescibacteriota > Minisyncoccia > Phycocordibacterales > PALSA-1337 > CAIOGI01. The sequence goes on along the minus strand of CAYHFF010000006.1, from coordinate 10,589 downwards.
ACTAGATAGAGCAACTCTTAACATTGTTTCTACAAGATCACCGATATAAATATAATCTCTGATTTGTTTACCAGAACTTAATATTTCCACAGTCTTGTTATTTATAGCTTGATTCATAAACCATCCTGGCATAGAGTAAAGTCCTTTACTAAAATGTTGTCCATCGCCGTAAGGATTACCAATTCTTAGTATTGTACAGGGTATATTGTATTTTGCATTATAAGCTAAATGATATTTTTCCGCTGTGAGCTTGTGTATACCATATATTGTCACAGGATTAGTTGAGTGAGTTTCTTTTATTGGATTTTTTGTATTTTCTCCATAGACCATTCTGGTACTTGAAAATACAATTTTAACTTTTGGATTATGAATTCTGCAAGCTTCCAGTAGGGTAAGTTGTCCACGACAATTAATATCTAAATCTTCATAAGAGATAATATTTTTATCCATATGACTGACTTGAGCTGCAAGATTGAAAATAATTTTTTTATCGATAACTGCTTTATTCATAACACTCTGATCTCGAATGTCTCCAGTAATCAATTCAACTCCCTCAATTAGTGATTTAACGTCTCTGGATACTAGTGTTATATTTGCACCGAGTTTTTTTAATGTATTGATTAAATTATTACCAATAAACCCTGTTCCTCCAGTTACAAGAACTTTCTTACCATTATATTTATTTAAAATATTTTTACTTTGAATCATTTAAATAAATTTCTATATTTATCCTTGTTATCTAGAATATAACTAGGTAGACCTGTTTCGTCAATAGTAAATTTGAATTTACGACCTATATAGTCAGTATTTTGATTTATTCTATCCTCTAACTTCAGTTGAACATCTTTTGTATTATAGCTCTCATCTGTATATGATGCATTTAACTTATCTCTGACTTTCTCCAAACCACCCATATTGGTAAAATGCCAACCACCATTGTCTAAATATTTTAATTCAAGACTTCTCAAATGATTTAGACAAGCATTTTTTATATTTATATATCTTGTGACAATGGTTCCAGCAAATTTTTCATCTGAACGATTATTTAAAAAATATGAGTAGACTGTGAGTTTAAGTTTAAATGTATCTTTTGTATTTAAATTATATTTTTTATTATAATTCCATATTTCATCAACATCGCCAATGAAGCAAATATCATCATCGTTTAAAGTTATCAATGCTTTTTTAATTGATTCCTTTTGGTAAAATTCACGATTCCAATGCTCCGGACCATTTTTCGGTACATTTGGACTTGAATTTGCTAAGGCGATTATATCACTGTCATTTGGATAATCGCGAACTACATAATGAATTATTTTATCTTTCCATTTATCAAATCTTTTTTTGTTTTCTTCAAAATATAATGGTTTTTTAAGGCCTGTAAATGTCTCCGTCGCTTCTACAATAACAAAATAATCAACATATGGATCAAGTATATTCAGTCGAATTTCAAGTAAATCTAATTCATTAAAAAAAGTAAATATATCGTATGTTTTCATATTGTAAATGTTAGCTTTTCAATGTCTATATCCTTCATGTCTTTATGTATACCAAAGATATTACCACCACAACCTAGTGGTATCAGTTTATCATCAATTAGACTTATTACTGCTTCGTCTAGTTTAATAATGGACTTATTGAAATTGATCTTTTTTTGTGAGGGGGTCATAGTATGGATAACTATTTTTAATATTGCACGTAATAATCTCTCTTCAATTATTAAGTATAGATTAAAATTATCTGAAATAAGATCTGCAAATTTCCTGACACCGTCCCAATATTCAAATTGGATAAAAGAAACTTTATTTTTAATAGTATTTATTCCACCAATCATTATTCTGTAATCTAAACCTTCGGCATCAATTTTTAAAAAATCAATTTTCTGTATATTATTTTCAACTACATAATCGTCCAATCTTCGTAATGAATATCTTTTCCCAATATCGTCGCCTATCTTGAGAATGGGATTTATAATGAAGGACTGGCTATTTTCATAATAAATCATATTATCCTCTCTTTTATCAGATAAACCATATTCATTCAATTTAATATCATGATTTCTGAATGTAGATATTTGTTTTTTTAATAAGAGTACAAAATCATGGTTCGGTTCAAACAAATGATACGAACAGTTCCCTTTGGTATGATAAAAAATTAAGTCAGTTCTCGCACCAATGTCAAAAACAGTATTCATCTTGTCTTTCAAGAGGTAAAAAATCCTAACCTCTTCTTTTGGTATTGGCGTACTATTTTTGTGATAAAACGCAATAATCTTTTTGAGTACCTTTTTTAGTATCTTTTTGATCATATTTTCTCTAATATTCTTATTATTTTATTTACAATACGATCTTTTAATGTAGGCTTAGCAGTACTATCTTTTATTTTGGGTATTGCTACAAAACTACTGTCAATTGGTTTTAGCATATTAGGATTTATTTCAAAATTAGAATTCCATATTGTGTGAAAAGCTCTTTCAATAATATGTGATTCTCCTGGTATTGCAGTTGCGCAATGCGAAACAAAAACTTTTAAATTTTCATAAAATATTTTCGGAATCTTCAAAATATTCTCTCTTGGTACAATATAGTTTGCTCCTGGTGCAAATCTTATGTATTTTGGAATAACTGGATCAATAAAACAAAATCTCAAGAAATCATTATAGTTGTGAAAATATTTTGTGGGATGAGTTTGATTTAAATAATGGCTATTATTAATTTCACAAAACCCTCCATCAGATGAGAAAAAACATATAAGAAAACCTTTTTTGTAGTATTCTTTGTGTTTTTTCCAATATTCAAAAGGAGTAAAAAATTTATTATTCATTAACCTATCAAAATATTCTTTTGGTATATGCCTTGGAAAAATATTTCCAGTCGCAAAAAGTACTCTTTCGGGGAGATTTTCATAATTATTGATAATATAAGTGCAATAATCATAGATATTGTGACCAAGGTGATCATTTTTTATGACTTTATTTTTATCAATTGTATCTGGATACATTTCTATTTCACTCTGGTCATATATTATATAATCATCTGTATATTCTGGTATCCAACTTATATCATTATAGTAGTTTGATACTACTAGAAAATTATTTTTTAGTTTAATTTGAGTATAATATTCTCTGTGTTTATCAATATATTCTCTCTGCTCTCTTATACATTTATCATAGTCATTCAATTTGCCATTTCTATCCAAATACATCCAATCTTTAGTTATATTGTAACTACAACCCCAGAAACCATCTGATGTATTGTATTGTGACCAGTATTTTGGAGCTATGCAGAATTTTAGATTTTCATTGAGCCATGCAGGGAAGAATGCAAAGCTAGAGTTTGAAAGGATTAAATACTTTGCATTTTTTATTATTATATAATCTTTAGAAATACTAAAGTGAAAAACATCAAATTTCGGAAAAAACCTTCTAGCAGTGACAACATCATCTGTAATAACTACAAACTTGAAATTCTTATTTATTTTCAGCATATGCTCCATAGCATCATCCCAATATTTTTGAGTTAAAAATACATTTTTTATCGCCATATATTCTCCGCCCCTGAAATTTATTACACATATATTATCATTAGAATAGTCATAGCATTCATATTCTTTTTTTACCCTAAGCCAATCACGAATTTCATTTTTCCTGTGAATAATATACTGTTCATCCTGCATTATGCCATCTATTTTAGTATTATCTCTGATACTTAAAAGATTTTTATCATGCATTCTAATATCCACCCCATTTAATGGATGAACTATTTTCTTTTCATTGTAATAATATTTTATTCCTTCAGGGAGAGATCTAGGTGGACCACCCTCTGGTCCTATTCCCCCAATTACCGCTTTTCCAAAGTCCAGATTCATAAAGTCTACACCCTTAATTTTTTCTGGAGATTTTATACCAAATTCATAGTTTCTATCTCTTGCTATGACCCGGGTAACAACATAGCACCATAGTTGATTTCCAAATCCTTGCCCATTGTATATTTCAGTTACTATCATTTTTTTATAATACTATTTATTTTTCTAAATATCTTTTTAATATGTGATTTTAAATAATATTTGATAAAGAAAAACTTAGGAATAATTTTTTTATTATTATGAAAACCAAAAGGCTTGGGTTCGGAATCAGGACAGTCTATTTCATGACTAAATAGAGAAGCTATAGGAACAGTTGCAAATTTTATTCCGTTATCCTCCAATATTTTTCTATAATAAACACACATAATACCATCTTCATTGTAAAATCCAGTACCGTTATCTGTAAATGGAAGATTAAGCTCATTTAGGACATTCAACATTCTCTTGCTTCTAAAGGAAAAACCTCCATTACCAACTCTCACATTTACTCCCTCATTTGTAAAATGTCTATTTGCTGGCCACGGCGCTCCTATATAGTCATAATCATAAAATCTGTTATCCCATTTGTTTGGTCGAAGCACATATGCATCATTATGAACAATCAGAACATAATCACTATCTATATAATCACATAGATTATATGCCATGAATTTACTATAATCGGTAGTATTTTTTGGATCTGGATTTGCTAATTCTGTGTCCTTACATTTTTTAAATGTTATTTTTTTATTGAGATTAGGTGGGGAATAGTGAGCAATAAGAACAATATCGTGATAATCAATATTATTCATTGATAATTCAAGTGCTCTAATAGCTCCAGCAGGGTTCAGTCCTGTTACAGCAACCAGAGTGACATTTTTTAAATTTAAATTTCCTTTCATTTTTTTTATATTATATTTTTTTAATATATAGTCTCTCTCTTTTCTCTCTAATGCTCTTGTTACTTCTGTATTGGTTATTTGGTGATCGCCAGTTCTTATTACAGTAACAATATCATTTATAATTTTAGGATTTCCGTATCTTTCATAACATCTTCTATAATATTCACAGTCAACATACCATTTGAGATTAGTGTCAAACATCAATGGATTATCATTTATTATAGTCATAACAGAAGGTGAACCTATTGTATTTTTGCCTATATGAATTTTTCTATTATTCCTCGGATAATGTGTTTTGTTGAAAGTACGACCATCCTCTGAATGTTCACATGCAGTGACTAACCACTTATCTTTTTTTAAGTCAAAATTATTAATTATTAATTCTAATGATTTATCATTATACAAAAAATCGTCAAGAAATAATAATTTAATAAGTTTACCTGTTGCATGACTCAATGAATTGTTTATATTAAGAGACATTCCAACAATAGGATTTTTATTTTTGAAATACTTAATATCCAACTTTTCATTGTATTCTTTACAGAGATTCTCTATCAAATCATTTTTTGAATAATCAGAAATTACAATATCAAAATCTTTAAAAGTTTGTTTTGTCAATATATCCAAACTATGTTTTAAAAAAATATGACCTAAGCCATACATTTCGTATGTTGGTATACAAACGCTCAATAATCTTTGTTTTGTATTATTCATTTATTTTGTAAAAGTCTTTCTTATGCCATCCTCTATAGTAATTTTTGGTTTCCAACCGGGAATAGATTTGTCACCTTTCCAAGGTGACATAACTTCTCGTGTTCTATATTCTCTACCACCCCAATTTATATTCAATTTGCATTTTAATGTTTTCTCAAATGTAAGAGCTAATTTTCTGAGTGACATTCTCTGATTTGATTTTATCAAAAATACCTGTCCATTCATCTTTCTTTTATTATCTTTTGAAAGTAAAGATATCATTTCCATATACCCATCTATAACATTTTCAACAAAGTTTATATCTATAATCTGCTTTCCCGGAGACATGTCAAATTTTTCTCCAGTTCTACTTATCTTTGACCAAAGATTAAATATTTTTGGTCTAGAATCGTCAGGGCCAAAAGTATCACAAAGTTTAATTGTAACAAAATTTATATTTGTGGTGTCAAGGTAATACTTAGCGATATCTTCAAATGCTTGTTTTGTCGCTGAGTATAGATTTACAGGCGAGTATTTTTTATTTTTATAATTTTGAAAGAAAGTTCCGGTATTGATAAACCAGCGTGTATTTGTTTTTACTGATACCTCAAGTATTGTGGTAGCAAAAAGTATATTTGAATCTATAAGACCTCTTATATCTTTTGAGGTATGTTGTCCTAAAAATAGGGAAGCGAGATGTATTACTCCATCAAATTTTTCTTGATTAAAAAAAATAATCAAATCTTCCACATTATCATTAAAAATATATGTTTTAACTTTTTTATCTATCTGTTCTAATTTACTTGAAGGGCGAATAATGGCCCATAAATCATGCTTTTCGCTCAACAATCTTTTTATTAGATTTTTTCCTATAAAACCAGTTGCTCCGGTAATTAGTATTTTCATAATTATTTTTTATAAATAAAAGGGGTTTCAAAATCTTTCAAGCTTTTGAAAGTTAAATCTCGTTTAGATACTATGGTTTCTTTAGTATTCCAATCCATACCAAATGAATCAAAGAGTATACCTGATTCATGTTCTGCAGAACGCATGGTTGATTGTAAATATACAGTACAAGAATCATCAATCAATGACATAAAACCATGCGCGAATCCTACCGGTATATATATCATCATATGGTTTTTGGCAGATAATTCAACTGATATATGTTGACCATAAGTAGGCGATTCTTTGCGTATATCTAATATTACATCAATTATTGCTCCATTTGCCACATATACTAGTTTAGAGTGATGAGCAGGAGGAATCTGGAAATGCATACCTCGTATAACATTTTTCTTTGAAATAGAATAAAAACTTTCTTCAAAAACTGTATTAAAATTATTTTGTAGAAAAGTATCTTTATGAAATGTTTTTATGAAACTTCCTCGCTCATCATGAAAGTTGTCCGCTTCTATACTATAGACTCCTCCAAGTTTTGTTTCTAATATTTTCATATTTATTTTATTAAATTTGTGTCCAATTTACAACAGACTTTCTAGCGTCATCAACATATTCTTCCAGATCAATCTCACTTAAACTTTTTTTATTTTTATAATAATTTTTATACCATGTCGTCGTTTTTTCAAATGTTCTATGGCTGTCCCAGATATTTCTCCATTTTAATTTTGTATGAGCCTTTGTCGAATCTAACTTTAAAAGATGTGCTTCATGGACATTGCCTTTATCTTCTTGTATGTCATATTTTATCATATCCCAATGTTTTTTTGTATGCTCGGTCACTTCATGCACAGATAGATTTGACGTATCACTCGGACCAAAATTCCAATTATCTGCAAATTCTACTTTACCTTCTAGAAGTTTTGCACCAACAGCCAAATATCCACTCAAGGGTTCAAGTACATGTTGCCATGGTCTCGTAGCATTTGGTCTTCTGATCACTACCTTTTTACCCTTACTTGTTGCTCTCATAATATCTGGAATCAATCTATCATCTGCCCAATCACCACCACCTATAACATTTCCAGCCCTCACATTTGCTACTAATGTTTTATGTTCGGTGTTATATTTTAATGGATTAAAAAAAGATTTTCTATAGGAATTAGACACAATTTCAGTACATCCTTTAGAGGCACTATATGGATCATCTCCACCCATTGCGTCATCCTCTCTATAACCCCATATCTGCTCTTTATTTTGATAGCATTTATCACTAGTAACGACTACTATTGCTTTTACATTTTTTATTTTTCTACAACTTTCAAAAAGGTTCACTGTTCCCATGATATTTGTTTCAAATGTTTCAACAGGCTTAGAATATGACTTTCTAACCAATGCTTGTGCAGCTAAGTGAAAAATTATATCTGGTCTATGTTTTTTAATTGTGTTATAAAACTTTTTACTATCTAAAATATCACCTTTAACAGATGTCATTTTTAAATTTAATAAATCAAAATGGCTAGGTTTGGTTGGAATATCTATAGAGTAACCAACGATTTCTGCTCCCATTTTAGAAAGCCAAAGACAGAGCCATGAACCCTTGAATCCTGTATGACCAGTAATTAAAACCTTCTTACCTTTATAAGTATTTCTAAATAATCCATTCATATATTATTTCCATTTTTTCCAAAATGTCTTGCCTTCATTCCAGAGTTTATTTAGATGTCTTAGATCACGCTCTGTATCTATACACTCCCATTCACCATCATGTTTGTATACCATTATTTCATTTTTTTCTGCTAACTTTTCAAATACACCATGTTCAAGATCACAGTTTTCATCGGTTGAAAGATACTTCAATAGTTTTTTATTGAATACTGCAAAACCACCATTAATCAACCCTACTGAGGATTGAGGTTTTTCTTTAAAAGTAAGTTTAGAATCTTTTTCTGTTATTTCTCCAAACCTTGATGGAGGTCTAACTCCTGTTATTGTTAGTATTTTACCGTGACTTTTATGAAATTTTACAAGTTTATTTATATCAATATCTGCTACGCCATCTCCATAAGTCATCATGTTTATATCACTATCTAGATACTTCTCTAATTTTTTAAGTCTTGCACCCTTCAGGGTATTTAATCCTGTATCAATAAGTGATATTTTCCAATCATTTTCATCGTGAGGTTTTAAAACTCTCATCTTTTTTGTACCTAGATGAATGGAGTAGTCATTTGCATGTACATGGTAATTATGAAAATACTCTTTTATTATATGTTGTTTATATCCTAGACTAATAATAAAGTCTCTATAATTATAATGAGAGTATATTTTCATTATATGCCAGAGTATCGGTTTATCACCTATACATACCATTGGCTTTGGCATTTCTTCAGTTATACTCCCTAGACGAGTACCAAGTCCTCCTGCTAAAATGATTACTTTCATAATTTTATTCGGTATTATTTACAATTCTGATATTATCATAACTCTAGAAAATTACAAAGAAAGTGGGCGATTTGATTCGCCCACTTTTTGTAACCATCAAAATTTTAATTGTACGAGCTGGTTATGCCGGTGACACAATGTCGGAAATCCTCCGTGTTGACATGTATTGAATGAGTTCCGTCAGTGTCGCATGCGGGGTATAGCCCGTCCCCGAGCGATCCATGTACTTCTCAATTCTCTGATGTTCGGCATCGATATGATCCGAAAACACACCTTGAATTGTTGAACCACCTAGAACTGTTTTCATTGCATCCATGTTCCAGTCAACATTACCGAACGTTTGGGCGTAGACCGCCAACTCCACTTTTTTCCGTTGCAGGCAGAAAATCATCTGCAACATACAGCGGAGGATGTGATGGGGCAATGCCAACAAGGTCAGACTCCTGTAACCTTTACTTTGGCAGATATTAATCACTGCATCGGACTCCGCCGCGGTGTGTAGAGCCTCCGGCGTAAACTGCACATCATCTCGATTGAAGCCAATTGTTTCGAGCTGTCTCAACCATGTTTCGCACCCTGGGTATGCGAGCTTCTTCTCGCGACACCTGTCGTCACTTGTTCCATTGACGATAAGGTTTCTGACCTGAATTTCATTGAGATGATTCAGTACTCTTTCATCCAGGTCCACTGAGTTTACCGATGAACCGTGTACAAACACTGCATCTGAGCGATGTTTTTGATCTGTAAGCACTAAAAGAAGCGCTTTCATCATATCCGCCGAACTCGTATTCATTATGTATCTCTCTCTATCTGTTTTTACAGAATTGTTTTTGTTTCTAACCCGTTCAAAACACTAACATTATACTGAAATTAAGTCAAATACAACACCTTATTAAGATATTTTGTATTTTGACAAAAACTCTGTGAATTTTTCTTTCAAATATTTTATTTGTTCAGGTATTAAACCATGATGTGAGCCAATGACAAAAGCATTTTTCATAATGTATTCAGTATTTATAAACTTTGTTTCAATTGATCTGTGTTTTATATTCTTAAAACCCGGCTGTTTCAAGATATTTCCAGTAAATATTGGCCTTGTCTGTATATTGTTTTCTTCTAGGAAAGTGACTATTTCAAGTCGTGTGAATGGCGCGTTTTTATTTATAATAAGTGAAAAAGCCAGCCAAACTGTCTCTGTGTCCGGAGTCTGACTCGCTAGTGTAAAGAAATTACTATAATTTTTATTAAAAAATTCATAGAGATCATTGTAATTTTTTGATCTTGCTTCAGCAAATTTTGGAAATCTATTGAGCTGTATTAGAGCAAAAGCGGAAGATATTTCTAATGGCAAGAAATTATATCCAATTTCACTAAAAATAAATTTATTATCATAAGGGATTCCACCAAGTTTTGCTTTAAAACGATTAATTAGGAGTTCTGAGTTTGCTTTTTCTCCAAAAATAGATGATTGTCTTCCCCAACCGCGCATTATAACAAGGCGATCTGTTAATTTTTTGTCATTTACACATATCATACCTCCACCTCCAGCTCCATTTACAATATGTGATCCGTAAAAACTTGTGGTAGTTATGTGGGAATATATACCAGTTGGTTTACCTTTGTATTTGCCTCCGAGAGTATCACATGAATCCTCAATAAACCAAAGTTTGTATTTTTTCGCTATTTTTGCCAACTTTTCCATATCTGGAATATTTCCCATAAGAGATGGAATCATAAGCACTCTTGTTTTCTTTGTAATAGCTTTCTCTATCTTATCCATGTCTATCAAATAAGTGTTTTTGTCTA
>CAYHFF010000005.1:0-24932 GCA_964355845.1 uncultured Candidatus Saccharibacteria bacterium | reverse complement strand
ACTGAAACTGTAGAAATGTTCCAACCAATACTTGCTGGAAGTGAGCTTGGTCGTTTATATTCAGAGTTGAATGATACAATTGATCAAAAAGATAGATTTGAAAAACAACAAAAATTAATAGACTCCGGTGATACAGAAGCTATGATGACTGATATGGAATTTGTAGAAATGCTAGAGTACGGCATGCCACCTACATGCGGATTTGGCTTTGGTGAAAGACTTTTTGCCTTTTTTGCCGATAAACCGCTTCGTGAACTGCAAATGTTTCCACTTATGCGACCTAAGAAGTAATTCGTATACTGTTCTGTTATAATATTTGTATGTTGACAGCATTTAATATTACAACTCCTGTATTTGTAGGTCCTCTTGACCTATTGCTTTCTCTTATTGAAAAAAGGAAATTATTTATAAATGATATATCACTTGCAAAAGTTACTGATGATTTTATTTTATATATTCAAAATAGAAAACAAATGCCAATAGAAGAATCTGCCCATTTTATTCTTATTGCTTCCACATTACTTCTTATAAAATCAAAATCTCTTTTACCTATCCTTACACTAACAGAAGAAGAGGAAAGTGATATTCATGATTTAGAAATCAGATTAAAAATCTATAAAAAAATAAAAGAAGCAAGTGTAAATATCAATAATCTATTTGGAGTAAATATTATTTTCCAACAAAGTAAACAGAGAACAGTTCAATCTGTATTTTCACCTGATAAAAATATGAACTTGTTAAATATTAGCAATACAATAAAGGAAATTATAAGACTACTACCAAAACATGAAATTATACAGAAAGCTATTGTAAGACAAGTTATAAGTCTTGAAGAAATGATTGATAGCTTAACCATACGAATTTCTAGAGGCCTCAAAATAAAATTCAGTGAATTTTCAAGCGAACACAAAGCAGAGAAGGTGAATGTAATAGTAAGTTTCCTTGCAATGCTCGAACTAGTAAAACAGGGAATGATTCATGCAAATCAGGATAAGAATTTTGGAGATATTGACATGGAAACTACATCTATAGGTGTTCCAAGATATAATTGATATAATAATTTTATGAAATCTAAACTAATGCTAGATTCACAGATAGAAGCTGTGCTTTTCTGGAAGGCAGAACCTATATCAATAAAAAGATTATCAGAAATTTTAGAGCGAAATGAAAGTGAAATAAAATCAAGTATATTGATACTTGAAAAAAGACTAGAGGGAAGTGGGCTTTCACTAATTCAAATGAATGATGAAATAACTTTAAGTACTTCTGTGGAAGTCTCTTCGCTTATAATAAAATTGACAAAGGAGGAATTGATACGAGATTTGGGTAAAGCAGGACTTGAAACAATTTCAATTATTTTATATCAAGGCCCTATATCTCGTGCAGAAATAGACTATATACGCGGAGTGAATTCACAGTTTATAATAAGAAACCTGATTGTGAGAGGATTGGTGGACAAAGTAGACAATCCAAATGATCAGAGAAGTTTCTTGTACAAAGCCACATTTGAGCTTATTTCATATTTAGGTATTTCAAAAATTTCTGATTTACCAGACTTTGAAACGGTAAAAAAAGATATAGAAAATTTTAAAAATAGTAAAGATGCATAAAAAAGAAAAGGTTGATAAATTATTTTTAATGTCAGTTGCCATACTTGCTATAGGTGGGTTTTTTATTTTTGCATCAGCATCGCTCGGACTACTTGCCCGTGATGGTGCAGTATTTCAATCTGTCGCCTTAAAACAATTGATAAATCTTGTTCTAGGTATATTTGCATTTATTATTACCTCAAATATTCATTATAGAAAATTGAGAAAGTACGCTCTATACATTTTTTTAGCTGGAATATTTGTCAACTTGCTTATTTTTATTCCCGGACTTGCCCTGAATCATGGAGGAGCATCGAGATGGATTAATCTAGGATTTATAACATTTCAACCTTCCGAGTTTTTGAAAATTACCTTTATTATATATTTTGCAGCATGGTTGTCTGGTTTAAAAGAAAAAATTACAGATTTTAAATATAGCACATTGGCGTATCTTATTATTATCGGACTTTTAGGTCTTGTGCTCGTTTTTCAAAAAGATACTGATACATTTTTTGTAATAGCCACAACAGGTTTTGTAATGCTTTTTATATCTGGTGCAAAGATAAAACATTTATTATTCACCGTTGCTTGTCTGATTGCTCTATTGTCAATATATGTTTTTACACATGGATATGCATTACAGAGAATTACCACATTTCTAGACCAAGGAAGTGACGCGCAAGGTTCTGGATACCAGATCAAGCAATCACTCATAGCTATAGGATCCGGAGAAATCTCGGGTCGCGGATTTGGTCAGAGTATACAAAAATTCAGTTATTTACCTGAACCTATTGGGGATTCTATATTTGCTGTTAGTGCTGAAGAATTCGGTTTTATTGGGAGTATTGTGCTTATTGGCATGTTTGTTTTCTTTTTAATACGCTCAACAAAAATAGCATTTAGATCGCCTGATCTATTTAGTGGACTTACTGTTATGGGAATTGCTATACTTATAGTAGTGGAATCGTTTATGAATATTTCCTCAATGCTTGGAATAATACCTCTATCAGGTATGCCATTGCTTTTTGTAAGTCATGGCGGAACTGCGCTTATTATTATTTTAGGAGCAACAGGAATTATCGCGAATATATCAAAATATAAAATCGAAAATTAATTTAAAAAAATGAAAATACTATTTACTGGAGGGGGAACAGGAGGTCACTTTTATCCAATTATTGCTATTGCAGAAGCGATAAATAAAAAAGTAGAGGAAAAAAAAATATTGGCGCCAAACCTCTACTATATGGCTCCATCAAAATACAATCCGCGAGCTCTATTTGATAATGAAATTGAATATATCCATGTTCCATCAGGAAAAATACGCAGATATTTTTCAATATTAAATTTTTTAGATATTTTCAAAACTATCTATGGAGTAATACTCGCTACTATCAAAGTCTACAATCTATACCCAGATGTAGTATTTGGAAAAGGTGGATACGCCAGTTTTCCCGCATTATTTGCCGCAAGAATATTGAAAATTCCAGTTGTAATACATGAGTCAGACAGTGGTCCGGGAAGGGTAAATTCATGGGCGGCAAAATTTGCTGAGAAAATAGCTATATCATATCCTGATGCATTTTTAGAATTTATTAAAAATGATAAATCAGGAAAATTAAAAGATAAAATTGCATTTACTGGCAATCCAGTGAGAAAAGATATAATCGAGCCACTTTCAAATGGAGCTAGAGAATTTCTAAATCTAGAAGAAAAAACTCCTATAATATTAATAATGGGTGGTTCACAGGGATCACAGAATATAAATGATGTGATTATTGACAGTCTCGGGGATTTGGTAAATAAATATCAGATAATACACCAGACTGGCAGGCGAAATTTCCAATCTGTAAGTGAAACCGCAAAGATAGTTTTAAAAGACAATATAAATGCATACAGATATCATCCTTTTGATTATTTAAATGATTTAGCAATAAGAATGTCAGCAGGGGTAAGTGATCTGATTATCTCTAGGGCAGGATCATCTATTTTTGAAATTTCTATATGGGGATTACCATCTATTATTATTCCATTACCAAAAGAAATCAGTCATGATCAAATAAAAAACGCTTTTGCATACGCGCATTCTGGCGCATGTGTTGTTATGGAAGAATATAATTTGAGTTCACATATACTGATTTCAGAGATTGACAGAATATTAAACAATCAACATATTATTGATAGAATGCGTAAAAGTGCCAAGGAATGGAGCCATATTGACGCATCTGGTAAGATTGCAGAAGTTATACTAGATATTGGCTTGAAACATGAGTAGTATTGGTGTATACTATTGCTTTATAAAGGTTATTAATTAATAATAAAAATATGCAAGAAGAAAATGGTGTAAAAACATGGCAGTGGGTGGTAACAGTATTAGTTATCATTATACTTATTGTTCTAGGTTATTATATGTTTAAGGGAGATGATAAAATAGTACCAGTTACAGATGATACCAATACAACACTTGATACTTCAAGTGAGACAAATAGAATAGTTGTCACAGATCAATTCCCTGGAAATATCGTCTATGTTTCCTCTGTACAATTTGCAAATCCTGGTTTTGTAGTGATACATGCAGATAAAAATGGTACACCGGGAGATATAATCGGATATCAATACTTCAATAAGGGTATAAATCCAGGTAAAATCACACTTTCAAAGTCTACAGTTGAAGGTGGTGTATACTATGCTATGCTCCATTCTGATAACGGAGACAAGAAATTTGATGCTGGATCAGATATGGCTCTAAAGGACGCTTCTGGAAATATCATAATGAAAATCTTCAGAGCTACATCTACAGTAATAGAACCTAAGGGATAATTTGTTTAAATTCTATTGAACAAAAAACATAGGCGCCTAGGGCGCTTTTGTTTTGTATGTATGAATACATAAGTAATATTTTCTGTTATAATTGGATAATATGAGTAATAAAGTAATAACTAGATTTCCACCAAGCCCTACGGGTTTTCTACATATTGGACGGGCCAGAACCGCACTTTTTAATTATTTATTCGCCAAGCAAAATAAGGGTGAAATGATTTTTAGATTTGAGGATACTGACAAAGTTCGTTCCAAAAAAGAATTTGAAATTGTTATGCAAGAGAGTTTAATCTGGCTTAAAATAAATTGGGATAATAAAAAGATAGAAAGGCAATCAGAGAAAACAGAGGTATATAGAAAATATCTTAAAAAAATGATTGATGAGGATAAAGCCTATATATCAAAAGAAAAAATAGAGGAGGGTGAAAAAATTGGTCAGGAGAATGAAGTTGTAAGATTTAGAAATCCAAATAAAAAAATAACTTTTTCTGATTTGATCAGAGGTGAAATAACTATTGACACAAGCGATTTAGAAGATTTTATTATTGCAAAAAACATTGATACACCATTGTATCATTTGGCTGTAGTAGTAGATGATTTTGAAATGGGTATAACACATATTATTCGTGGAGAAGATGGAATCTCTAATACTCCACGGCAAATCCTTATACAACAAGCAATAGGTGCTTCACAACCCATCTATGCTCATTTACCCCTAATACTTGCTCCAGATAGATCAAAGCTTTCTGGACGACATGGTGCCGTAAGTGTCACTGATTACAAGACGCAAGGATATCTTCCTGAAGCTATAGTAAACTATTTAGCACTATTAGGTTGGAATCCTGGAACTGAACAGGAAATATTCACACTGGATGAGCTTATAGAAGCTTTTGATATCAGTAAAGTTCAGAAGGGAGGAGCAATTTTCAATGTAGAAAAATTAAATTGGATAAATAAAAAGCATATTGAAAAAATGAGTATTGAAGAATTTATATTGAACGCTAAAGATTTTATTCCAGAAAACACAAGTGCAAAAATCCTACCTCTTATAAAAGAAAAAATAGATAAATTCTCTGATATAAAAATATTACTTGATGGTGAACTTTCTTTTGTAAATTCTATTGCAGATTATTCAAAAGAATCATTGATGTGGAAAGAAGAGAAAGATTTGGTAAATACAAAACAATATTTAAAGGATATTATAGAAATATTAATATCCTTAGATGATTTTTCAAAAGAAGCAATAAAATCCGCTCTATGGCCTATGGCTTTGGCAAAAGGGAAGGGAAGTATTCTCTGGCCTATGCGCTATGCCCTATCAGGAAAGGACAAATCCCCAGACCCATTTATTATTTCTGAAATTTTAGAAAAAGAAGAAACAATTAGGCGATTAAAAATAGCCTATGAGAAAATTTGATTATCTTTTAATATTTCTTGCACTTTTTTTTAGTTTAAATGCAATACATGTATTTGCACAATCTGCTCTAGACTTGAGAGAAAAGATAGATAGTAGAAATGATTCAATAAAAAAACTTGAAGAGGAAATAAAGCAATATCAAACTGATATTGAAGCATTAGGTAAAGAGAAAGATTCACTAAGTAATACTATAAAATCTCTTGATATTTCAAAGAAAAAACTACAACTTGATATAAAAATTACAGAGAATAAAATAGAAACTAGAAACCTAGAGATTAGAGAGTTATCACTTCAAATAGGTGATAAAAACCAAAGAATATCTGATGGTAAAAGAGTAATATCACAGTCACTGTACAATATATCCCAGATAAACTCTACATCAGTACTTGAAACTGTTTTAGGTGAGAAATCATTTTCAAATATTTGGAATAATGCAGATCAACTAGTATCACTACAGGCAAGCATGCAATTGAGAATAAAAGAATTGTCTGGACTAAAAACTGATTTAGAAAGTAATAAAAAGCTAACCGAAAAGAAAAAATCTGAACTTGTAGCACTTACAAATGATCTAAAAAATCAAACAGAAATAATTGCTCAGACAACAAAAGAAAAAAATGCAATTCTCGCAGAGACAAAAAATATTGAATCAAATTATAAAAACCTATTAATACTAAGACGGTCGCAAAAAGAAGCATATGAAAGGGAAGTGCTCGAATTTGAATCAGCTTTAAAAATTGCTATAAATCCAAATAGTATACCGAGTACTGGATCTGGTATATTGAAATTCCCTCTTGATAAGATAAAAATTACTCAGTATTTTGGTAATACTTCATTTTCAACAAAAAATCCTCAAATATACAGTTCAGGAACACATAATGGTGTAGACTTTGTGGCATCGATAGGAACACCGGTAAAGGCGTCGCTTCGCGGTATTGTATCCGGTGCTGGAAACACAGATGTAAATAGTTGCAGATCGTATGGAAAATGGATAATGATAAAACATTCAAATGGTTTATCGACTCTATACGCGCATTTATCACTCATAAGTGTAGTTGCAGGTCAGGAAGTCTCTACTGGTGAGATAATAGGCTACAGTGGCAATACTGGAATATCAACAGGTCCACATTTGCATTTTGGAGTATACGCAACAGAGGGAGTAAATATCGCAAAGAATAGGGGAAGCAAGTATTGTGGCAATGTAACTATCCCATATGCAGATTTGAAAGCTTATCTGAATCCATTATCGTATTTATGATGATTGGATTATAAGTAAGTGACTAGTGTGTAAAAGATATATTGTGCGACACTATGTATTAATTAAACACCATATCCCCTACAAACAAAAACCGAGCTTTCACTCGGTTTTTTGTTTTCTATTTTTGATTTATATTTTCTTTGCTAATACTTCATTCATTGAAGCTACTGTCTTACCCCAACATGGTGATGAAGCGTTCCATGGCTTTGATCCAAATTTCTTATAAAGATATTTAGCATAAGCCACATTACCTTCAACTGTGTGAATATCATATCCTAGATTTCTTGAAGTCTCTAGATGGTATTTTTCATTTATCTGCATCACACCCACATCTCTTGTATCTACTTTTCCTCTTACTACTTCTCCATTTTTGTTGAAGTGAGTCATTGTTGATTCACACTTTGCAATCTCAACTAGAATTGGTGAATCAGCAAAATTTTCTTTTAGATATTTTAGAAGTACTTCTTTATCTTGAGTTGTTATAACGGAAGTATTGTCTTCTGTATTAGTTTCTAATGCCTGATTGTTTACAGCATCTAGAGTGACTGTTCCTGCTCCGTACATTGAGGACAATAGAAACGCTATACCTGTTGTAATTTCAATCATATAATTTAAAACGAGACATATATAGAATGAACTAAATACATCTCGCTATTACATTAATACTATCACAATTTGTATATATTGTCAATTAGATTAATATAAAAATGACCAAAATACCCTTATTTTATAAGGGTTTTTAGACAATAGATATCTGATAATGTAAAATCCCAGTATATATGTCTATTGAATTTTAGATCATCCCACATTAACTTGCCTAAAATAAGCTCTTGGTATATACTGTTTTAACTATGGCAACCAAAAAATCGGCAGGAACAACGGATAATGGGCGAGATTCTAATCCTAAATACTTAGGAATTAAAGTAAATAACGGTGAATCAGTAATTACTGGTTCTATTATCGTTCGTCAGAAAGGTTCAGTTGTACTTGCTGGAAAGAATATTGGAACAGGTAAAGACTTTACACTATTTGCGCTCAAAGACGGTAAAGTCTCATTTGGTACAAAAAGAAAAACCCATTTTGACAATACTACAAAGAGAAAGAATATTGTGCATGTAGTCTAGTCTGCTTTGATATCGAGATTAAATTTTATAATCTTACCGTTTGAATTTAACATTATTTCATGAATACCGATTTCTTTTATCGGTTTATCTAGAACTATTAGCTCACTTGGTATCTGAATTCTGGTTTGATTTAAAATCGCCTTTACAATTTCTATGACATGTACCCCTGCAAATAAATGACCTTTTTCATTTGCTTTCTCTACCATTGACACAGTTATGCCATCCAATGCTAGCATATTTTTATGCAGTAATTCATCATGTATTTTCTTTTCTCCATCAATTACCGATCTTTCTAATGATATCTTTTTTAACATTTCTGAAGTAGCGGGTACTGCAAGTCCCTTAGGAATCAATAGATTTATTGCATATCCATCGCTTATATCTTTTGTTTCGTACTTCTTCCCTACTTTTGCAATATCTTTCAATAATATTATTTTCATGCTGTTTATATTAGTTAGTATAGCTGTATAATACTTTAATTCTTAAGAATTTCAACTGCCTTGTCCATTTGTGTATCTTTTCCTTCATCTGTATCTTTTGCTGTAAGCTTTACCTCATAGTCTGGGGTCAGTCCTTCATGTGATAGATTGTGACCTTTTGGTGTTAGCCATCGAGCTATAGTGATCTTTAGTGAAGTATCATCCGTGATTGATACTAATTCCTGAACAGATCCCTTTCCAAAAGTCTTTGTTCCTATTAATTTTGCTATACCATGCTCTTGTAGCGCCCCAGCGACTATTTCTGATGCTGATGCTGAACCATTGTTTATAAGAATAACAACTTTATAATTATTTCCATATAATTTATTTAGAACATTGTACCCTTTACTTCTATACACTCTATTTACTTCCTTTCCACCAAAATCTTCAGTAACTATGATTTCTCCAAGTGGTAAAAACCATGATGCTATGTCCCATGCTGCATCCAGATACCCTCCCGGATTACCTCTTAGATCTATAATCAATTTTCTCTTTCCTGAATCCATAAACTCTTTCAATGCTTTTCTAAACAAATCTGGTGAATCGGAAGTAAAACTAAATAGCTTTATAACATATATATCTGAATCAATATCGGTTAATTTTGTATTGGATTTTTGATTTTTACTTGTGCTGGATTTTCTATCTATTTCTATTGTAGGTATATTTATAATTGACCGTATCAATACTTTTTCTATCGGTTCACTACTTCCCTCTCTTATAAATGTGATTTTTACACTACTCCCCGCCTTGCCCCTTATGAGCTTTACCGCAGCTTCAACTGTCATATCCAGAGCGCTTTTATCGTCTACTTTTATTAGTCTATCGCCTGACTTTACTCCTGCATTGTATGCTGGACTATCTTTAAGTGGTGCAACTACAGTCAATATATCATCTTTTATTGCAAGCTCCATTCCAACTCCTTCAAATTTGCCTGATATATCGCTTTTAAATACTTTATTTTCTTCAGGTGGAAAAAACACTGTATATGGATCATCAAATGAACTTGCTAAACCTTTTATGGCTCCGTATACCCTCTTTTGACTATCTGTGCTTGTTGCTTCGACGTATTTATCACTCAATATGCTCCATACTTTCCAAAATGGCTCAAGCTGTTCATTTGTGATATTTACTCCTTCTGGAACTATAGAGAGCAGGGCTTTGTTTTTACCATTTCTTTCTCCAAAATAATTTCCAATATAGAATATAAAAATCAATATAGCAAATACAGCCACACCCATTATTATTCTTGAGTTCTTTTCATTATTCATTTTAAATTTAATTTAATTCTTTTCATTATCTCAAATGATTTGATTTCGGACAATATGAAAGTTATACTACAACATATGAAGATATACTTTCAAAATACATTAACGGGGGAAAAAGAAGAATTTATCCCAATAGTAAAAGATAAAGTTGGAATATACAATTGCGGACCCACTGTCTATGACAGCGTACATATTGGAAATATTCGCACCTTTATTATGTATGATATTCTCCGAAGAGTTTTTGAATACAACAATTATTTTGTCACTCAGATTATGAATATTACTGATATAGATGATAAAACTATTAAAAAAAGTAAAGAAAGAAAAATTAGTTTGGAGGAATTGACAAGACATTATGAAACTCTATTTATAGCTGATATGCACTCTATGAATATTCTCACCCCTCATAGACTACTGCGCGCGACTGAACATATCAAGGAAATGATAGAAATGATATCGATTCTTCTAGAAAAAGGAGTGGCCTATAAAACAAAGGACGGTGTGTATTTCAGTATTGGATTATTTAAAGATTATGGAAAATTGGCAAAATTAAAAATAGACGCGAGTGATACGAAAACATTGCAAGAAAGAATTCAAAATGATGAATATGAAAAAGAAAATCCCAGAGACTTTGCTCTATGGAAATTCAAAGTTGAAGAAGATGGTGATGTACAATACGATGCGCCATTTGGCAAGGGACGTCCGGGTTGGAGTATAGAATGTTCTGCTATGGCGACTCGAGCCCTTGGACCAACTATAGATATTCATACAGGTGGCACAGATCTCATATTTCCACATCATACAAATGAAATAGCGCAGTCAGAAGCGTGTACAGAAAAACCTTTTGTGAATTATTGGATTCATGGATCATTCATCAATGTAAATGATGATAAAATGTCAAAATCAAAAGGTAATTTTGCTAAATTAGCAGATATTGAGGATTCTGGTATATCCCCTCTTGCATTTCGATATTGGTTACTTACTTCACATTATAGTTCACAAGTAAACTTCACTATAGAAGCAGTGAAAGGTGCGCAGACCGCATATATAAAGCTTGTAGAGACATTTATAAGACTTGGTGAAGTAGAACATGAGCATATACATGCAAGTGCAAATCCACGAGATTATAAAAAAGAATTTAATGAAAAGATAAATAACGATATGGATATGCCTGGGGCTATTGCTCTTACTTGGGAACTTATAAAAGATCATTCAGTGGAAGCAAAAGATAAAATTGATTTACTTTTGGACTTTGACCGAGTATTTGGACTTGGACTACATGCTGTAAAAGATATGAAAAATAATGCGGAATTGAAGGAAATAATTCCTATTGAAGTCACAGCACTTGCAGAAGCGAGAAATGAAGCAAGAAAAAATAAAGAATGGGATAAAGCGGATGCGATAAGAAAAGAAATTGAAAGTAGAGGATATGAGGTAAAAGATAATGGCGAAGAGTTTGAGCTTGGTAAAAAATAATTATAAGTAAAGGATTGATTCATATCCCCACCTTATTCACTTCTTATACTCTTTTTTATTTGCATAGTAATCTATTCATCATGCTACAATACTCTTACAAATATCTATGAATTCTACTTCTTCACCATATTTTAAAACAAAAGATCTTCGTATACCGCCACAGAGCCTTGAAGCTGAAAAAGCCTTGCTTGGATCTATTATGATTCGACCTGAAATGATGCATGAGGTAATGGATATTGTAAGTGAAAATGCATTCTACTCTGATCGCCATAAACTCATATGGTCTGTTATGCTTGAGCTTCATGGAAAAAGTACTCCTATTGATCTGCTTTCCCTTTCCACTAGGCTAAAGGAAAAAGAAATAATAGAGCAAGTAGGAGCAATGACCTATCTTACTGAACTCGTACATGGAGTACCCTCTTCTACAAATGCAAAACACTATGCAGAGATAGTACATAAAAAACACATTATGCGTGACCTGATCAATGCATCGGAGTATGTCGGCAATCTTGGTTTTGATGAAGAAATGGATATAGAAGAAACACTTGATAAAGCCGAGA
Organism: uncultured Candidatus Saccharibacteria bacterium; assembly: GCA_964355845.1. GTDB lineage: Bacteria > Patescibacteriota > Minisyncoccia > Phycocordibacterales > PALSA-1337 > CAIOGI01. The sequence continues at coordinate 12,950 of CAYHFF010000005.1, read as the reverse complement.
AAAAAATATTTGAAGTTACAAATTTTACTGGAACACACAAATTCATCGCTTTAAAAGATACCCTCGTTGAGGCATGGGAAAGAATTGATAAACTACATGCAACAAAAAATGAACTTCGAGGTATACCTACAGGATTTCATGCCTTAGATAGCAAACTCGCAGGACTACAAAAATCTGATCTAATAATCCTCGCTGCCCGTCCTTCTATGGGTAAAACTTCCCTAGCGCTAGACATAGCTCGCATGACTGCAATAAATCACAATGTTCCTGTAGGAATATTCTCTCTTGAAATGAGCTCACAACAGTTAGTAGATCGTATGCTTGCCGCGGAGTCGCAGGTGGATGCATGGAAATTGCGAACTGGACAAAATCTAAATGTTGAAACAGATTTTCAGGCAATACGCAATGCAATGGATAGACTCTCTCGTGCTCCTATATACATAGACGATCAACCAGCAAATAATATTTTAAAAATGCGCGCAGTGGCTAGAAGACTAAAAAGTGAAAAAGGTTTAGGACTTATAATTGTTGATTATCTTCAACTTATGGTACCTACGCAGAGTAGAAATTCTGACAATATTGTACAGCAAGTTACAGAAATTTCTCGCTCATTAAAACAAATGGCAAGAGAATTGGAAGTTCCTGTACTTGCCCTTTCACAGCTAAACCGTGCAGTGGAAGCTCGTGGTGGTGAGCCTAGATTATCTGATCTTCGTGATTCAGGTTCTATTGAACAGGATGCAGATGTTGTAATGTTCATTCATCGTGAAGACAAATATAATAAAGAAAGCGCTAGACCAAATATAGCAAAAATAATGATAGAAAAACATAGAAATGGACCGACAGGTGTTGCAGAATTATATTTTGATGATAAGAAAACCACTTTTGTAAGTATAGATAAAAATGATTTTGGCGAATTTGATACTGCGTCTTCTGATACTAGTTCAACTTTCTAATATAAAATATATTTATGAATTCAATTTCTAAACTTATAGAATATTTTAGAGAATTTCCGGGTATAGGACCAAGGCAAGCCCGAAGATTCGTGTATTATTTATTAACAAAAAATTCATCATATTTAGACGAAATGTCTAAACTTTTACTTGAAATAAAGAACAGTATTCGTATTTGTAAATCTTGTTTCCGTTTTTACCAAGATGGCGATAGTCAAATATGTCATATTTGTGGAGATAAAAACAGAGACACTAGTCAGCTTATGATAGTTTCAAGAGATGTTGACTTTGAAGCAATTGAAAAAGCTAGATTTTATAATGGTTACTATTTTATTCTAGGTGGAAATATACCTATTTTAGAAAAAGAGCCAGAAAAAAAAGTTAGATTAAATGAACTTTTTGAAAAATTAAAATCTTATCTAGTAGAAAGTGACAATAAAAATAATGGAAAAATAAAAGAAATAATACTTTCCCTAAATGCAAATACCGAAGGTGAAAATACTGCCGAATTCATAAGAGATTATATAAAATCTAAATTCCCTTCTACAGACAAAAGTCAAAGCTTCAATATATCAATACTGGGTCGCGGACTTTCCACTGGTACCGAACTTGAGTATTCTGATACTGATACAATAAAAAATGCGCTGAAAAATAGAGAGAGGGTCTAGTCCACAAAAGTGAGTGCTTTGCCTTTTTTATTTGCCCTTCCTGTTCGTCCAATCCTGTGAACATAATCATCGTAAGTTGCAGGAATATCAAAGTTTATAACATGACTTACATCAGGTATATCGAGCCCGCGAGCCGCAACATCTGTAGCAACTAGGATCTGAACCATATTTTCTTTGAATCCTTTTAGAGCTCTCTGTCTTTGACTATGATTTTTATCACCATGTATTGATTCAGTTTTAAAACCTTTTGCAATAAGGGCTCTGGAAAGTTTTTCTACACCATGTTTTGTCCTACCAAAAATCAGAACTTTATTGAAATCCTCTTTTGCTAAAAGCTCACTTAATACTTCAAATTTATTTAATCCTCTCGCTACACGCACTATATCCTGCTCAACATTTTTTGAAGTATCTCTTGTTTTTACAGAAATTCTTACAGGTTCACGCAGAAATTCTCCGATCATTTTTTCAATTTCCGATGAGAGAGTAGCTGAAAAAAATAGAGTATGGCGAGGTTTTGGCATACCAGCCATCAAAAAACGCATATCATTTACAAATCCCATATCTAGCATACGATCTGCTTCATCTAGTACTATAGTTGTAAATTGATTTAAAACTATAGCTTTTCTCTCTATCAGATCTTTCAGTCTTCCTGGAGTACCTATAATAAATTCATTTTGATAGCGTAATTCGGAAAGTTGCTTGCCTATATACGCCCCTCCAACACAACAGACGGAAAATATTTTCATTCCTTTTGTGAATCCTGTCAATTCATTTTGAATTTGTATTGCAAGCTCTCGAGTAGGTACGACTATTAGGATTTTATTTTTTCTATTTTTTAAAACCTTATCTATAAGTGGAATGAGGAACGCGGCAGTCTTCCCTGTTCCTGTATTTGCTATACCTACTATATCTTGTCCTTTTAAAATATGAGGAATTGATCTGTCTTGTATAGGAGTAGGCAATGTATATCCTTTAGCGATTATTCCAGACTTCAAATGTTCATCAATAGCAAAATCAGAGAACTTATGTTCAGGAATAAAATGCTCTACTTCTTCAGTAATGGTTGCTTTATTTATAAAACGAGCATGTGCTATATTTTCTCCTTGCGGACCTCTATTTATCGTCCTATTTTGATTTCCAAATCTAGGTGATGGACGTAATCCAAATCTACCTTGAGATCTTGAGCTATTAATTGAATGTTTTTTATACATAGATACAATACATATAAAGTATATCAAAACCATAGATATGTCAATAGCAAATATGCATTTATATTTTGATTAACTTTACTTTGTTTCAGAGAAAATATTAGTTATAATACTAGCATGAACCTTTTATATGCACTTCTTGCTGGAATACTGCCCACACTCCTTTGGTTATGGTTTTGGTTAAGAGAAGATAATTTAAATCCTGAACCTAGATCAATTATTGCCATTTCATTCATCTTAGGTATTGCTGTTGTGCCACTTGCTATAATATTTGAAAAATACGCATCAGATTTGATCATCACAGAATCATATAAATACATACTATGGGCTGGAATTGAAGAAATTTGCAAATTTATTGCTGTTTTGATCATAATAATTAAATCAAAAAATGTAGACGAACCGATCGATATAATGATTTATAGCATAACTGTGGCACTTGGTTTTGCTGCGCTTGAAAACACATTGTTTATCTTATCACCAATTCAAAATGGTGATATTCTAAGAGGAATTATTACAGGTAATATGAGATTTATTGGCGCTACGCTCGTTCATATTGTAAGCTCTGCAATTATAGGTTTTATGTATGGAATTGTATTTTATAAAAAATTATCAATTAAATATATTTCAGTGTTCTTTGGAGTTATCCTCTCTATCGTATTGCATGCTTCCTTTAATTTGTCTATAATAAATGAAACGGCTACGAATACACTTAAAGTTTTTGGTTTTGTATGGCTTACTGTAGTTATACTTATCATTCTTTTTGAAGAAATTAAAGGAATTAATAATAAACATAGCACTTTATAATATGGCAAAAGAAAAAAAATCATTTTTTGAAAGACTTACAGGGACAATTCGCATGGATGAAGAAGATAATTCTACAGCCCTATCTTCCCGTAATGATAATATCGAAGAAATGATTGAAGAAGATGAAAAAGATGGAGAATTGACAGTTGATGTGTATCAGACTGGAGATATGATAATAATAAAAGCCATGATAGCAGGAGTTCGACCTGAAGATTTGGATATTTCTATAACAAGAGATATGGTAACTATTTATGGCAAGCGAGAGGAAGACAGAACAACAAAAAATGATGATTATTTTGTCCGTGAATTGTACTGGGGATCATTTTCAAGATCCATTTCTTTACCTGAAGAAATAGATGTAGATGAAGCTGAAGCTATTGAAAAACATGGATTGCTTATACTAAAATTACCAAAATTAGATAGAAAAAGACAATCAAAGCTAAAGGTAAAGACTTTATAGTTTTTAAATTTTACAATCCCACTTTCATGCAAAGCAGTTTGCATGCTTTGCGCTCGTGTGACCCTACGCGGAATCGAACCGCGCTTCCATCCTTGAGAAGGATGTGTCCTAGCCGATAGACGATAGGGCCTAAATAGTAATGTACGATAAAATTTACTTCTTAGCAAGCCATTCTGGCTCCTGCCTGACAAGCAATTCCTCTGCTTTTTCTGATTCTTCAAGTAATGTTTTGCATACTCTTTCCATTCTCATAGACTGTGAACCTTTCACAAAAATAGTATCCCCAATCCCTACTAGTCCCTTCAAATATTCACCAGCTTCAATAGAATTATCAAAGGAAATAGCAGTACTACTCATAGCTTTTGATCTCTGTCCGACAGTTACAAGAATATCGCATGACTGCATTGCTTGTATTCCAGCCTTTTTATGTTCATCCCCAGAATAACTACCGAGTTCAAGCATATCTCCTATAACTGCTATTCTCTTACCAGATACCTGAAGTGATGCTAATGTGTTTAATCCTTCATATAGCGCATCTGGTGATGAGTTATATGTATCATCTATTATAATACTGCCATTTATACCTTTTAGTATATTCATACGACCTTTAGGCGAAGTGTATTTGTCAAGTGAATCAATTATTTTATTTAATTGTATGTTTTTTACAATACCAACTGCAATACCTGCAAGAACTGGATATATTTGCTGAATTCCCAAAATTCCATTCATTTTTATTTGAATACTATTTCCTTGAACATTTAATTTAAATGACATTCCTACTGGCACTTTTTTTTCATCATAGACTATACTTGGGTCAGATGCATTTACTGTTGCTAATTGCTTCATACCAAATGATACACATTTTTGTTTTATATTTTTTGATAAATTAACAACCTCTTTGTCATCTGTTGACAATACAAGCACACCATCATCTTTTAATGTTTTAATTAAATGTGATTTCTCAATAATCAAATCTTTTATAGATGGAAATGCTTCAACATGAACTGGAACTTCACCTATTTTTGTAATAACTACAATATCAGACTTTAACCATTTTGAAATACTCAATATATCTCCCGGATGATCTGCTCCAATTTCCAATACTAAACATTTTGGATATTCAGATTTAAAAAATATAAGCTCAATACCGATCAAAATATTTTGAGCCCATATTATAGGATCATTCCAGCCATTTTGACACCCCAAAATTGTAAGTGGAACACCCAACTCGCTATTGAAACTTTTTTCACTTTTCCTTATATGCACACTGTCAGATAGTACTGTGTATATCGCGTCCTTTGTGGAAGTTTTACCGACACTTCCTGTTATTGATATTATTTCTGGTTTATATTTTTTTAATATTAATTTAGATTCAAATATTAAAATACTGGTGATAATCTTTTTGAAAAATGATTTCATATTTCTATATTTTATCTATCAGGTGGTATTTCATAATAGTTTATAAGTAACTTTGTTAATTGTATAAATGGATCGGTAAGTGTTTCTGATGCGTATTCTGCGCCCTTTGGATATATATGATACAAAAAAATTATAAATTTTGGATTATATGCGGGAAAATATCCAAAAAAAGAGTGTAGATACCTATCTTTATAATACCCTCCTTTTACAGGATCTGCAATCTGGGCAGTTCCAGTCTTTGCTGCAATACTATAATGCTCCATTTTAACATCACCTTTTTTTAGAGCTTTATCTACTACATTTATAAGCATATTTGTCACATCCTTGACTGAACTTTCTTGAAAAACCCTTTTACTATTGATTGCAATTGTATTTGAATTTCCATTTGTGTATTCTATTGATTTTATAATATGCGGTCTTACAAGATTTCCGCCATTTGCAAGAGTAGCTAGCGCTGTCACTGTCTGTATTGGAGTCATAGAAATTCCTTGCCCGTATGATGCAGTTGCAACCTCTATTTCCCTTTTTGTGAGTAGATTTTTGATAATACCCTTTTGTTCATTTGGTTGATCTATACCTGTTTTTTCACCTAATCCCAAATCTAGAAAATATTCAGTAAAATTCTCCGGCCCAGTTTTGAGTGCTATGGTAGCGGCGCCGACATTTAGCGATTGACTCAAAACTTCCTGCATGGCTATTATGCCTCGCGCTTTTCCATCATAATTTGAAATCTTTCTACTATTTAGATTTAGCGAGCCTTCATCATTGTATGTAGAATTTGCTTTTATTACTCCTGAATCAATACCTATTGCCATTGTAAGCGGTTTTATTATTGATCCCATTTCATATGAATCTTCAACCAGTGAATTTGAAAATATCTTTGCATCTTTTATATCTGACAAATTATTTGCATTAAAATTAGGCAATTTTGACATTGCATATATTTCTCCAGTATTCGGATCCATGATTATTCCACCAATAGAATCTGATTTCCACTTATCTCTAGTATCGGAAATTGTTTTTTCCAAATATGATGCAACAGTAGGTTCTATAGTGGATACTATATCGCCCTCTACACTTTCCAAGTTCAATACAGTCTTTCTCAAATCAGAAAAAATCTCTGCAAAAAAATTTATACTGTTCTGTGCAGATTTTCTAGAAAGCGCCACTTCATAATAACTTTCAAGTCCATATCTGCCGGCAAGTAAATTGTTTTTATCAAATCCAGTTAACCCTATAGTATGTGACGACAATGAATCTGCCGGATATACTCTATAACTTTCCTGTAGAGCTACAACCCCCGGAATCCTAAGAGATGCTATAGACTGGCCCGTTGCAGTATCCAATTTTTTCAATAAATCAAAATATGAATTTTCTTTTTTTGCGACTTTTTCTTTAAATTCATTTTCATCGATATCTATATACTGAGTCAATGCATCATAAACCTGATCTATATTTTTTATATCCTTTGTATTTATAGAAATATTATAGCTCTGCTTCATGGTCGCAACTGCGATTTTATCACCATTTTTAAGTGTAAAAAAAATAGAACCTCTATCAGATCCTTGTGTGCTTGGTTTAATATATTGATTTTCTGCTTTTGATCTATATACTTCTCCTTTTATGATTTGTACATAGTAAAGTCTGCATACTATAACTAGTACAGAAAAAGCTACAGCAATTAATATTATTCTTGTTCTAAAAACAAAATTATATTCCATTTGTATTGGCCATTGCAGTCACAGATTTTCTTGAAATATATGATGTAACTTCTGAATTCTTAAATCCCTTAGAAAAGGCCAATTCTATATTTATTGAATTTTTAATTACAAAGTATTTTGCTTCAAGTTCACTTACTGAAGTGCTTGAAATCCTGTTTTCTTTTACCATTTTTTCCCGCTCTACTACATTTGAAATTATACTGTGTAAAAAAAATATATACAAAAATGACAGCGAAACTATTCCCAAAATTAGAAAAGTAAATATCTTATCTTTATATTTAAATACACTATTTATATTATTTACTATTACCTGTACCATATCTTTTATAATTTTTCTAATATTCTTAATTTTGCGCTTCTTGATCTTCTATTATTTGAAATTTCCTCATATGTTGGCGTTATTGGTCTTTTGGTGATTATTACACCTTCACCCGACTCTGATTTCTCTTTATTAAAATTTTTGACAATTCTATCCTCAAGACTATGAAATGAGATGACTGCTATTCTGCCACTACTCTCTAGTCTTTCAAATCCACTTTTAAGTCCGGCCTTCAATGTATTCAATTCATCATTTACCGCTATGCGCAATGCTTGAAATGTTCTGGTTGCTGGATGAAGTTTTCCATTTCTATAAAATGACGGAACTGAATTTGAAATAATTTCTACTAGCTCTTTTGTTGTATCAATTGACTTTTTCTCTCTATAATTCACTATGGCTCTTGCTATTTTCCTTGAATATTTTTCCTCACCATATCCATATAAAATATCTGCTATATTATTCTCTTGCCATGTATTTACTATAGTCTTTGCGGTCAATCCATCATTGCTTTGATCTTTTTTGAAAGTCATAAGTAATGGCTCATCATTTTTAAAAGTAAAGCCACGACCTGATGATTCAAACTGATCTGATGAAAGCCCTAGATCAAGAATTATTCTATTTACCTTAGGAATATTCAGAGTATCTAGTACTGCGCCAAGATCCGCATAACTTGATTCAAGTAAATGTATTTTACTAAAATCATAGCTTTCCAATCTTTTTTTTGATCTTGCCAATGCTTCAGTATCTCTATCCAACCCTATAACAGTTATATTGCTAAAATTTTTTAGAACATATTCTGTGTGCCCTGCACTACCTAAAGTTCCATCAAGATAAATATCCCCATTTTTTATACTTAAGCCGTCAATTGATTCTTTTAAAAGAACTGTTTTATGTATCAGATCTGTATCCATATTCCGTTAAATTATTCCAACTGAACCTAGCTTTTCTGCCAATGCATCAGTTTTTTTCTCAACGGTGCTACGATACGAAGACCATACTTTCTCATCCCATATTTCAACTCTATTTAACACGCCGATTATTGCTACTTTAGACACAATACCTGCATGTTCGCATAGATGAATAGGGATAAGTATTCTACCTATTGAGTCCACTTCTACCTCTGTCGCTCTACCGAATATGATTCGGTTAAAGTTACGATTATCGGATTGTAAAACCGATGAAGAATCTGGTCTCGACAATCTCTCCGCAAATTCTTTCCATCCCTTCAATGTAAATATGAAGAGACAGTTATCTATCCCCGGAGCAATGACAACAGTGTTCCCCATTTCCTTTCTGAATTTTGAAGGAAGAGAAACTCTGCTCTTGTCGTCTATGGTGTGCAGATGTTCTCCGATTAGCATAACTTTGTGGTTTAAAGTATTAAATATTTCCTACTTTTTCCCACTTGCATACCATTTTATCCCACAATGTATAACTTAGCAAACAAAAATACCCACAAATGTGGATAAGTTTATTTTTTATAAATTAAATACAGCTATTGTGACAGAAGATTGTCTATTCTATTTATGTCTCTGTATTTATAGTATATTATAGAAGTTTTATTCCCAATTCTTTCAATTGCTTATCACTTGCTTGAGAAGGCGCATTCATCATCAGGTCCCTGCCTTCACCAGTCTTCGGGTATGCAATAACTTCCCTTATATTAGGCTCTCCCATTAGAATCATAGCTATTCTATCAATACCCGGAGCAAAGCCTCCATGTGGAGGAGCACCATATTTAAATGCTTCGAGCATATGAGCAAACTTTACCTGTTGTTCTTCTTCACTGATATTGAGAAGTTTAAAAACTTGTCTTTGAACTTCACTTTTGTGTATACGAATACTTCCTGAACTAAGTTCATAACCATTAAGAACTAAGTCATATGAATTAGCTTTTATAGACATAAGGTCTTCGCCCTTCATAAATTTATCCATATCCTCATCTTTTATTGAACAAAATGGATGATGTGCCGCTTGTAGATTGCCATCTTCAGTTTTTTCAAACATAGGAAAATCTACCACCCAAGTAAAAGCAAGTTCATTTGTATCGTCTTTATTTACTCTGAGGTCAGGTTTATCGGAACCATATTTTTCCATACATTCTTTATAAGTAAGTCTGGGAAAAGGTACGGTTGTTATTTTCTTTTCAGGAAATAGTTTCTGAACTAATTCTATAAACATAGGTTCTGTATATGCTAATACATCTTCTTGATTTACAAATGACATTTCATAATCAAGCTGGGTAAATTCTGGTTGTCTATCGCCCCTCAAGTCTTCGTCTCGCATACAACGCGCTATTTGAAAATATCTTTCAAAACCGGCTACCATAGATAACTGTTTAAACTGTTGCGGTGATTGAGGCAATGCATAAAACTTACCCTTATCAATACGCGATGGTACTAAATACTCACGAGAACCTTCTGGCGTTCCCTTCATAAGTATAGGGGTTTCTATTTCAATAAAATTATTTTTATGCATGTATTCACGAAAGAAAGTGATTATTTTATCACGCATAATAATATTATTCTGAAGTCTTGGTCGTCGTAGATCGAGATAACGGTATTTCAATCTTATCTCTTCACTTATTTCTTTTCCGTCACCGCTTATATCAAATGGAGGCGTCATTGCTTCATTCAAAACTTCAATACTCAATATCTCCAGTTCGATATCACCATTTACTTTATCTTTTTGTATATTTTTTTCTGGTCTTGCATTTACTTTTCCCGTTACTTGCACTACCCATTCAGGACGGAGCTTTACTCCTACCTCATGTGCCTCTTTTGCATTTGGCAATATTACTCCTTGTATCTTTCCCGTAATATCGCGAAATTCAAAAAAAATCATTTTACCCTGATCTCGGCGAATATCAACCCAGCCAGAAATACTCACTTCTTGACCTACTTTTGATTTTAAATCTTTTATATATGATCTTTGCATATTTAGTTTATATAATATAATTATTAAATTTGGATTTTTATAGTACTCCAATATTTTTCTTTACTTGTAAAAGTTTGGCATCCGCTCTTTCTTTTGCCTTCATCGCCCCATTTTTCAATATTTCCTTAACTGCATCAGTATTCTTTGCCAATTCTTCCCTTCTCTCTCGCATTGGCTTTATAAAAGCATCCAAATCCTCTATAAGCGCATCTTTTAAAACTTTATATTTACCTTTATTCGTATCATACATATCCTTCAATTCATTTTCTGATTTCAATAGTTTGTGAATATTATAAACATTGAGCGGAATTTCTCCACTTGAATCCGTGACTATACTCATAACTGCTTTTTGTATTTCATCGCGAGTTGCAAAAAGTGGAATTGTATTTCCATAACTCTTTGACATTTTCTGACCATCAATTCCTGGCACTACTGCTACCTCTTTCATTATCATTGCTTCTGGGAGTTTGAAAGTCTCTCCGAAAATATTATTGAATTTCTGTGCAGTATCTCTTGTGAATTCTATATGTTGTTTCTGATCTTGCCCTACTGGCACTATGTCCGTATTGTAGAGTAAAATATCCGCTGCCATAAGCATGGGATAATTGAAAGTCCCTACGCTTATTTCTTTATTTTTAATCTCTGCATCTTTGAAGGCATGCGCACGCATGAGATACGGCATGGTGGTGATAGTATCAAATATCCATGCAAGCTCGGTATGAGCGGATACGTCTGACTGTTTGAAAATCACTGATTTATTTGAATCAAGACCGATAGCGAGATAATCTAAAGTTAAGTCTAAAATATTTCTAGACATTTCATCTTTATTTTGAATAAAGTTTAATCCATGATAATCAGCAATCATAAAATAGCAATCATGTTCTAATTGTAAATCAATCCATTGCTTCATTGCGCCAAAATAATTACCAATATGAGCAATCCCAGTTGGCTTCACTCCTGAAAGTAATATTTTTTTCATATTTATATTATATTAACATAGAATTAAAGTAAGAGAAGACCTTATTACGGGTACGAAAATTCAATGCTTTGAATTTTCTGAAGATCTCGCGCCGACGCGCTCGATACCCCCTCCATAAGGTCTTCTCTTACTTTTTCTATAGCCCTTCTTTCTTCAATTCCTCCACAAGCTTTTGCGCAGTCTTTGAAATCTTCTTTGGCATATTGACCTTTGTCACTATGAGGATATCACCACGCCTTCCATCTTCATGGGGCACACCCCTTTGCTTTATTCTCAATATCTCATTATGTGTTGTGCCTGCGGGAATCTTTAATTCTATTTTTCCGTCAAGAGTATCGATATCTAATATTGCTCCGAGAAGCGCTGTAGTCAATTTCAAATCCAATTCCATTATCAGATTATAGCCTTCCTTACGAAACATTTTGTGATCTTCTACCCATATTCGCACGATTAGATCCCCTTTTCCTCCCGGACCATCCTCGCCCTTTCCTGATACTCGCAATCCCTGACCATTTTCTATTCCCGGAGGAATTGTCACAATTATTTTTTCTTTATTTATGATTAATTCTTTTTCTATTCCAAAAATTGATTCTTTGAAAGTTAATTTTACATCAACAGTGATTTTTGCTCCTTTTCTCGGTCTTCTATTTCCACCTCCAAAAAAATCGCCAAATATATCGCCGAGATCAAATTCAAAAGCTTGACCATTTTGACCTTGATACTGTCTTGTAAAATTGGAGAAATCAAATCCACCAGCGCCGAAACCTCCCTGCCCACCAAAACCACCCTGATTAGGATTGAAACCACTTGGTCCTGCTGAACCAAATGTATCATATTGCTGTCTTTTACCATCATCAGAAAGCACCGTATATGCCTCGTTTATTTCTTTGAACTTGGCATCACTACCATTGTTCTTGTCTGGATGATGCTCATGCGCGAGCTTCCTAAATGCTTTCTTTATATCATCTTTTGAAGAGCCTTTTTCGACTCCTAGAGTTTTATAATAGTCTTTCATGTGTGCTAAATAATAGCAGAAATGATCAATTGCATAGTATTGACTTATATACCTGTGTGTGATATAAAATACTTAGGTGGTTCAACCAATATTTGAAAAGATATAGTACTTATGAAAAAATCAATAACGATTCAAGAAGCCAAAAAACTGATAGCTGCCTTCGAAGGTGGTTACATAGATGATCCTGAAAATAATGATGAATTACAGGAAGCAGCAAAACTCACTGGGCAGCGCATTATTGTGAAAAAATTGCATAGCGTGGCAAATCCGGATGCCGTGATTGAAATCAGGTCAAGTACAAAAAGGACAAAAAAATGATTTTAGAAGGCACTAGATAGCTTCCCCGAGAGAATATTTCAGGAAAGCCGTCTGGTGTCCTTTTTTTTATTTATTTACATTTTTTATTCAATACACTTCATCATGTGAACCGATAGATTTTAAATATATATTCTTCTCGTCAAAAGAAA
>CAYHFF010000004.1:21689-26090 GCA_964355845.1 uncultured Candidatus Saccharibacteria bacterium | reverse complement strand
TCCCTTCCCCTCCGATGCACCTTCGATAAGACCGGGTATATCTGCTATTATATAGCCTCCGAGCAATGCGCCGAGATTTGGTTCTAAAGTTGTAAACTGATAACTGCCAACTTTTGCATCAGCATTTGTAAGGGCATTGAGTAAGCTGGACTTGCCTGCATTTGGCAAACCCACAAGCCCTGCATCAGCTACAAGTTCGATTTCAATATGAAAATCAGTTTACTCACCATCATTTCAGGGTGTAGATTCTGTGGGTGAAATATTTGTCGATGCTTTAAAATGCTCATTACCGAGACCTCCTCTTCCACCTTTCAAAATAAGTATTTTCTCATCTTCAAAAAGTAAATTATATTTTCTTTTTGTCCTGCTATCTGTGATTATAGAGCCGATAGGTAAATCCAAAACCAAATCCTCTCCATTTTTACCATGCATACTATTTTTCATTCCATCCTCGCCCTTTTCTGACTCTAATTCCTTTATATTTTTATATTTTTCAAGAATTCCCAAATCCCTTATAGCGTGCACATATACATCTCCGCCTTTTCCACCATCACCTCCCGCAGCACCGGCCATTTCCCTGCCTCTTTCATGACGCCAACGAACAACACCGGATCCGCCATTTCCAGCTTTAATATGTATTGTTAAATCGTCAATAAATGCCATAAATAGAATTTACTGTTACTTTAACACTATCTGTTGTACTTGTAAATTTCAAGAAGGGCAAATAGTAGAGCAACAACAAGTGGCCCAGCAATAAAACCAATTGGTCCAAAAAACGATAGACCTCCTATTACTGAAAGAAGTATTAGAAATTGATGAATATTTACTCCTCTATTTACAAGCATTGGACCAATATAGTTATCGATCAGGCCAACAGCAAGTACGCCCCATACAAGGAGACCTATAGCGTGAAGATTTGTAGCGGTAAAGAAAAGATATAATATTCCGGGAACAATAATGAGTGCTGTGCCAATACCAGGAATCAAGGCGGATACCACTGCAAAACTACCCCATAGTGCTGGATTTGGAACTCCAAAGATATAGAAACCAATACCTGTAAGTATCCCTTGTATAAATCCTACAACCAATGATCCTGTAATTACAGATCTTATAGCTTGCTTTAGCTTTGCAAATATTCTTTCATCATAATTATCATTGAGCGGACTTAGATTTACTATTGCTTGTTTTAGTTTTACTCCATCACGAAGTAAATAGAAAAGTGCAAATAACATAATAAAAATCTGTAATGCGAATTTTGAAAAAGATGAAAATATAGTATCTAGATTTGCAAATGACCATTCAAGAAAATTTTGAACATATGTAGTGATATTGATTGAATCAAAATTATATGAAGGAAATACATTGAATAAATGTGAGGAAAGAGAATCTGATAGACTATTTAGAGTTACTATGAGATCTGATCTAGTGCTTTCATCAGTAAAACTGTAGTATAAATTTTCACTTTCTATGTATATTTGTTTTGCGAGAAAGATAAGTGGAGTGATAACTAAAACAGCAACAATAGCTAGTGTAATAAATGTGGAAATACTGCTCTGTTGATTTTTTTTTGAAAATATTCTAGATACAAATCTATGTAATGGACGAAAGATTACAGAAAATACAACCGCAAGCAATAATGATGTGAGGTATGGATAGAAAATAAATAAAGTCAAAACAAATACTGCTACCAAAACACAGATGAAAAAATAATATTGTGTTTTATTCTCCATATTGAATATTTATAAATAAATTATAGCATCATATCTTGTTTATATACAAGTCTTGCCATTCTCCAGCCCCGATATATCGAGCTTCCCCCCTTAGAACCATTTCAAATGGTATGCATGCATAGCAACCTCTTTCACCATTTGGACACTTGTATATTCCACTTTCTCTAATTTCTTTTATTTTCTTGGCAACTTCAATAACTTTCTCGTATGAATCATCAATATTCGTTAATTCTTTTTCTTTTGGCTCATTATCTCTATCTAAATACCAGTAGCTAGCCCCAGTTACCTTTCTTTTCTGTAAAGATTTTAGTAATAATTGGTAAATTGGTAATTGTAATGAATCTTCATTTTCTTCATTTTTACCAGTCTTAAAATCAAGTATATGCAAACTGTCATCTTCTGGTTTCCATATAAGCCAGTCAATTTTCCCACAAAGAATAATATTATCCTGATCAGATAATATAAAATTTGGTAGCATGCCATTTGGAGAATTTTTTAACTTTACCGTCTTTTGTAATAATGGTTTAATATTTTCCTTTACTCTTTTTATCATCTCAATTCCCCTTTCTTTTATATTATTTTCTTCATTTTGATCAAAAAAACCTCCTTTCTCACCTCTATATTTCTCCCAAACATTTTCAAAATTATCAAGTATTGGAACATCCATTCTTTCTTCAGATTTATAATTTGCAAGATTTTCAATAACCTCATGTACAGCAGAACCGAGTGATAGAGCAGGATTTACAATACCAATCTTTCTTTTTGTCTTTGGATTCTTATATATATTTTTTAAAAAATACGCTCTATGACATTTAAGGAAATCACCGATTGATGAATGTGATACCCATATTGAGCTGTATTTATTACTTTTTTGAAACTGTGACATTTTTCATAGTTACTACCTCTATTGGCTTATCAGATGAATCCACTTTTGTATTTGCAATCAGATCTACAATATCCATACCTGATATAACATTTCCAAATATAGTATATGAATTTGGTAGTGGTACATCATTATGCATTATAAAAAATTGACTGCCATTTGTATTTGGACCTGCATTTGCCATTGCTACCACTCCTCTCTTATATCCGTTTTTATAAGATTGTGTATTTGAATCGAGTTCATCTTCAAATGCATATCCGGGACCACCACGACCAGTTCCTGTAGGATCACCTCCTTGAATCATAAAATCTTTTATAACTCTATGAAATATTACACCATTATAATATCCTTTACTAGCCAATGTAATAAAATTATTCACAGTCTTTGGCGCATCAGTATCATATGTTTCAAACACTATTGTGCCTTTATTTGTCTCAATTTTTACATTATGCATAATATTTTTATTTAATGAAGTTTTATTGTCTGACAATACCACATATCCAATACCTAAAATTATAATAATTACCAATAATATATAAAATATTTTATTCATATTTATAGATTATATATTTCTTTTGCTTTTTGCACCACTATTTTTTCTACATTTTGTGTATTATCCTTTATAGTTGCTCCTGACGCTGCGATATGTCCTCCACCACCTAGAGCAGTAGCAAGTATTGAAACATTGTATTTATTTGCATCTCTTGTCCTAAAACTCAGTTTAGAAACATCTTTTACTTCTTCTACAATTGTAATTGAAATATCTATACCCTTTACTGATTTTATTTTGCTTGAAATATATCCTGTGGATATATCCTCTTCTTTTATATTATTTTTAATCAATTCATCATATGAAACAGTTGATATAGCGAGCCTGCCACCAAAATATGTTTTAATATTTGCAATAGCAATTCCCTCAAATACTAGAGCCTCTTTTCTCTTACTATTTTCCATTATAGATATTGTCTTTGAATACTCTGGAGCAAGATTTACAAGTTCAACTACTGCTTTAAATGTATTCAGTCTAGTGTTTTCATATCTAAATCCTCCAGTATCAGTGTATATTCCCATAAAAATATTCAATGCTATATCATGATCAATTTTTATATTTATTTCTTTAAAAATATCATACAGAAGTTCGGCCGTTGCAGGATATTCCGGCCTGATTATATTTATTTTTCCATAGCCTGTATTGCTTTTATGATGATCTATAACTATAGTCATTAGATTTTCAGGAAAAATGATCTCTGATTTTCTAGTTATCATTTCTTTAGATGAGCTATCTAGTATTATAAAAAGATCAAAATTATTTATATCAATTTCTCCATAACTTTTATTGATTATGGTATTTACACCTGGAAATTCAAATTCTTTTGGTATTGCGCTATCACCACTTATCAAAGTTACATTTTTACCTAATTGCTCCAATGCAAACTTGAAAGCCAAAGCAGAGCCTACACTATCAGGATCAGGGCTTGGATGACAGTGTAGCAATACATTTCTTGATTTATTTATTTCATTTAAAATATTTTCTGTAATTATCATTTTAATAATATTAACTTATATATTAACCATATATTAACACAGAATAAAATATACCCCACTCGGTGAAGAGGGGGTATTTGGCTGAAGCTCGAGCGCTGTTTAGTCTGACTGAAAGACTGCAAACAGCGGGGGAGGAGTTCTTCCGACGAGCGCGCCGGGGGTGGCATCGACAAGAGCAAACGGGGTCACAGGAACCTGAGTGACTTGGAACGGAGCAGGGGTTTTTTTAGTTTTCATTTTTTG
>CAYHFF010000004.1:0-21679 GCA_964355845.1 uncultured Candidatus Saccharibacteria bacterium | reverse complement strand
CGATCTATTGTTTCATAAATTTCTTGACGTTTTTTTTCATTTTTTGGACCTTTTTTATCTGTGCAGCCAACTTTGTCAAGTCAAGTTCGTGAAAGAATCAACTATTCAATTGTTCTAAGAGCTTGACTAAATAAAATATTACGCCTATATAAAAATAATGCAAATTGAGTTATCCACAGGTATTATTATTTAAAAATAATCGGTATTTCAATTGATAAATCTTTTGAAATATCACCTGATGGATTATCTTTTTTCAATATAAGTTTACCTTTTGAATTTTTTATAAAATTATTAAATCGTAAAGTGCCGAGAAATGGTACGAACTCTTTTGTCATCCATTCTCCTTGAGAAGTGACATTACCAGAAGCAATAGTATTTCCATATAAATCAACTAAAGTTACTGGAAAACTTCCTTCAAAATACCATTCTCCCCTAGCGCGACCTACTATACTAAGTGGTGACGATATTTGATTATCTTTTATAGGAGAAGTCACAACAATCATATTTGCCATATCATTTGGTCTTATAAATATTCCTGTATTTTTATATTTGAAAAAATATATTACGGTTGAAATAACAATAATCAAAATTGTAATAATTAAAATAAACTTTTTCATTCATACATTATATGCTATATTTTAGTTATATGTTAATAGTGATCAGCGTACTTGCATTTATTTTCACCATTCTTGGTGGTCTTTTTGCTCTAAAATTCAAAGATAAACTGCATCTAATATTGGGTTTTAGCGCTGGAGCGGTCATAGGTGTTGCATTTTTTGACCTTATTCCTGAAGCTATTGAACTTGCCTCAAATGCCTATGATATATCTACTATCACCACAATTACCGCTTTTGGGTTTATTATATACATGATAATTGACAGATTCATAATCCTTCACTCTCATAATTCTGATCATGAGGCAAATCATGTGCATAAAAGAGGAAAATTGGGCGCATCAAGTCTCTCTATTCATAGTTTTTTAGACGGTATGGCTATAGGACTTGCTTTTCAGGTTTCAAATGCTGTTGGAATCATTGTAACACTTGCAGTACTTGCTCATGATTTCTCTGATGGTATAAATACAGTAAATATGATTTTGAAAAATAATGGTGATAAAAAACAAGCCATCAAATGGCTACTCGTAGATGCCATAGCTCCAATACTTGGAATAATTTCTACACTTTTCTTCACCCTATCTGCATCATCTCTTGGACTTATACTTGCTATATTTGCTGGATTTTTTCTCTATATTGGCGCAAGTGACCTACTTCCAGAAAGTCATCACAATCATCCGACAATATGGACTACTATTGTAACTATAATAGGCATGGTAGTTATATATTTGGCGATAAATTTTGCAGGAATATAATCTAAATGTATTCAAATGACACAATATACGATATTGCAATAATAGGTGCTGGCCCCGCTGGGCTAATATCTGCTGGACGTTCGGCTGAAATAGGTTCTAAAAAAAATGATGGGAAGGATTTTAAAGTGATTCTTCTTGAAAAAAATCCGACTCTTGGTGTGAAGCTTCTCATAACTGGCGGTGGTAGATGTAATCTCACAAATGCGCAGTTTGATGTGCGCACTTTTTTAAAAAAATATAAAGACAGTGATAAATTCCTTTTTTCTGCATTTTCACAATTTAGTGTAAAAGATAGTCTTCTATTTTTTAATAGCAGAGGCATGGAAACAAAAATAGAGGCAGAAAATAGAGTTTTTCCAGTGAGTGATAGCGCACAATCTGTATGGGATGTGCTAGTTGAGTATATAAAAAAAGGAAATGTGGAAGTAAAAACAAATGCAAATGTTACTGGATTTGATTTTGAAAATATTAGCAATAATGTAAATAAAGAATCTTCAAATTTTAAAAGTAGAATAACATCAATCAAATTAAAAGATGGAAATAAAATTTTTGCTAAAAAAATAATACTTGCAACAGGTGGCACTTCAAGACCAGAGACAGGTTCTACTGGCGATGGATTCAAATGGCTTCTAGAGCTCGAACATACTATAGTACCTACAAATGAAGCTTTAGTACCTATAGCGCTTAAAATTAAAGGTGAGGACTCATGGGTAAAAGCTCTATCGGGTGTAACACTAAAAGATATAAAACTCAGTACATTTCAAAATAATGCAAAACAAGAAGTGCATAGAGGCAAAATTCTTTTTACCCATTTTGGCATTAGTGGACCTACAGTTCTAAATATGAGTAAAGATGTGGGCGAATTACTCAAATACGGTGAAGTAGAAATACGCCTTGATCTACTCCCTTCACTGGATTACGGTATGATGAATGAAAAACTTCAAGAACTTTTCAAAATTGATGATAAAAAGAAAATAAAAAACTCCCTTGGTTCACTTATCCCATCTGCTCTAGTATCTCCTACGCTTGCACTTGCAAAAATAGATGAAGAAAAAATAAATAATGCAGTGAGTCGTGAAGAACGCTTGAAACTTATTGAAATAATAAAAGGTATACCGCTTCATGTAGATCATCTCCTTGGCTCTGATAAAGCGGTAGTATCCTCTGGCGGAGTAGAACTTACCGAAGTAGATTTTAAAACAATGCAATCAAAAATAGTGGAAAATCTATATCTCATTGGTGATGTTTTAAATATTGACAGACCTTCAGGAGGTTATAGCTTACAGCTTTGCTGGACTACAGGATGGGTAGCGGGGAGTAGTGTTTAGATAGATATATAACACATTAAAATAGTTTTCCTACTATAGTTATTACTGAACTTTACTTTATCTCCTCAATTTTCACTTGAAAATATGGCTGTTTGTGACCGTTTTTCTTAAAATATTTACTCTTTTGTTTATATTGTATTACAGTAACCTTTGGTAATCTTCCTATTTTAGTAATAGTTGCGGTTACATTTGCTTTATCTATAAAAGGAGTACCGATAGTGGTATCTTTTCCATTATCAACAAGTAAAACCTTATCAAAGATAACTTTATCACCTTCTTTGTAGGTTAAACCTTTTAGAGATAAAATTTTCTCAATCTTGATTTCATCTCCAGATTTTACCTTGTATTGCTTGCCACCTGTTTGTATTACTGCAAATTCCATAGTAAGCGTATATTACACTATCTCTTCTGGGTGGTCAATAACCTGCGCCTCAATACCTGGAGTATCACCTGTAATACGCAAAATGTCTTTATCCACCTTGCGAAGTTCTTTGCCAGAATTATTGTAATGATTTACAACAGTTGAAAGCGATGCACCGAGCTTTCCATGATATTCTTCATATTTTTTTAAGTGATTTCCTAGATCATCTACTCTTTTTATAATATCTTTTGCCGTTTCTTCAATCTGTAATGCTTTCAATCCCTGAAGCACAGTTTGCAGATATGCAAGAAATGATGTGGGCGAAACTATTATTACTTTGTATTTATTTGCTGAACGCTGTATAAGGTTATCAGTTTCCTCTGTTATCGCGCCTATTTTATTTACAAGCAAATCATAGTAAATCGCTTCATGTGGAATAAACATAAAAGCAAATTCCATAGTCCCCTCACTAGGTCTTATGTACTTTGAAGTTTCTACTATTCTCTGTTTTAAATCATTTACAAATACTTTCTCAAGTTTTTCTTTTTCAATTGGATCTTTTTCATCTACAAGCTTATTGTAATTTTCAAGGGAAAATTTTGAATCTATCGGAATAATTTTATCTCTTACAAATACCACTGCATCAACAATTTCTCCATTTGCAAATGTATACTGCATTTTATATTGTGATGGAGCCAATACATTGTTCAGTAATGTTTCTAGATAATATTCACCGAGTATTCCTCTATGCTTTGGATTTTTCAATATATCCTGCAATGATTGCAGTTGATCTGCAAAAGATATGACCTGCCTATTTGTCTCATCAAGCTTTGTTAATCCTTCTGTTACATCTTTTATCATCCTTGCCGATTCAGAAAGCTGTGTCTTCATAGAGTTGTGCATACGATCTGAACTTTCTCCGATTTTCTGGTCTACAGTTCTATTTAACTCATTTATCTGCTCTAAAATAAGTTTCAAACCAATATCATCCTTTGGTGCATCAACATCTCGCTTTCTATTTCCAATTACCATTATTACAATAGCAATACATACAAGAATAATGAGTATAATGATAAGTGTGTTCATATATGATATTATATCATTATGACTAAAATACATGAAGATATAAAAAAACAAATAATAGACGCTATGCGCGCAAGAGATTCTATAAAATTAGACACACTTCGCTCTCTTACGGCATCATTTTCAAATGAATTGATAGCTAAAAAAAGTCCGGATCAATTTATAGATGATGAAAGCGCTCTAACTATTATAAGAAAAAGTGTAAAGCAACATAAAGACTCAATAGAACAATTTGAAAAAGGTAAAAGAATTGATTTGGCTGATAAGGAAAAAGCCGAACTCGCAATACTTGAAGTATTTCTACCGAAAATGATGAGTAAGGATGATATAAAAAAAATAATTGATAAAAAAATAAGCAAAGATGGCATGCCAGATAAGGGAAAACTTGGTCAATTCACGGGTATGATTATGAAAGAATTAAAAGGTAAAGCAGATGGCGCGGATATAAAGGCTGTTATCGATGAAATAGTAAAATAGACATACAAAAAACCTGAATTTGACAGAATAAATATTCTAATATATACTATTTTTAGTCAGCATACCTCAACAAAAGGAAAATTATGCTAGATAGAACTAAAGAGTTTAATAAAATGCATGATGCAGTTGATAGGAAAAATAGCGAAATAACTGCACCGATGGGTAAAAAAGATACCAATATAAATACAATCCCTTTGAAAAATGATGCGAGGGATGAGGCTTTCATAGAAAAAATATTGGAAGGTCAAATGTCACTACCACCGGGTGACAGAATATCCTGAATCGGAATTCCCCTGTTGTATCTTCGAGATACGCCAGGGGAATTTTAGTCTCTCATATATTTAAAATATATTATACAGGCCAATTTTCAACTATAAGCATTTTTTTAGAATCAATCGGCATATCACTCCATATTTCTTCAGTTACAAATGGCACAAATGGATGAAGTGCTATAAGTATTTTTGATAATATATGCAATAACAATTGCTTTCTTGATTTTATTTCATTTACATTTCCATCTTTCAAGATTTTTTTACTTTCTTCAAGAATAATATCTGCAAAATTATGCCATGAATAATGATATAACTTTTCAGCAGATAAATAGAAGCGAAAATTTTCCATATCATTTGTAATATCAATTAAAATATCATTAAACTCTTTATTTAAATTTTTATCAACTTCACTCCAATCAACAAAATCTTTTTCCAATTTTTCCTCTTGAACGCTAGAAAGAATAAAGCGCGTAATATTCCATAATTTATTTGCAAAATTCTTATATGCTCTTATTTTATCTTCAGAAAGAGCTAGCGATGTTCCTGGAGTATTGCCGATAACCAATCCCATACGAAATGCATCCGTACCGTATTTATCAGTTAAATTGAGCGGATCTATAACATTTCCCTTACTTTTACTCATTTTCTGACCTTTTGCGTCCAGAACTAAACCGTGCAAGTATACATTTTTAAACGGTACCTTATCTGTAATATATAATCCGAGCATTATCATTCTTGAAACCCAGAAAAATATTATTTCACCTGCAGTCTCCATTACATCAGTTGGATAATAATTATTAAGATCATTACTATTCGGATAATCAAGAGATGCAAATGGCCACTGCCCCGATGAAAACCATGTATCAAATGTATCATTGTCTTTTCGAAGTTCACCGCCACATTTTTTACATTTAATTTCTTTATTTTCAAGATCTACTATACCATCATTGCATTTATCGCAGATTTTGGCTGGAATCGGTATCCCCCATACTATCTGTCTTGAAATATTCCAATCATTTATATTATTGAGCCAATGTGTAGTAATCTTTTCATACTGATCTGGTATATATTTTATTTCTCCATTTTTTATTTTTTCAAGCGCGCGCTCGGCAAGTGGCTTCATCTTTACAAACCATTGTGATTTTATCTGTGGTTCAATAGTGGTGCCACATTTATAGCATGTCTTTATATTGTGTTTATATGATTCATCTATTTTATCTATCAATCCTTTTGATTTCAATTTCTCTACTATAAGGGATCGCGCTTTATTTATATTCATACCAGTAAATTCTCCAGCAATAGCTAATAGCTTTCCTCTTTCGTCTATAACCTGCTCTTTATCAAGATTATGCCTTTCTGCAATTTCAAAATCAACAGCATCATGCCATGGTGTAATAGTCATAACTCCAGTACCAAACTCCATATCTACAGCATTATCCTTTATAACTGTTGCAGTAATAAGACCATTTATCCATTCTGTGTCAAATTTATCACCATGTTTGTATTTTTCATATCTTTTATCGTCTGGATGCATGACTACATATTTATCTCCAAACTTTGTTTCTGGACGAGAGGTACCGATAATAAAGGGTCCGTATTTAAAATAATAAAATGGCTCATTTTTTTCCTCATCCTTTATTTCAAGGTCTGAAAAAGAAGTTTGATGCTTTGGACACCAGCTCACTATGCGGTTTCCCCTATAGAGCAATTCATCATCTGAAAGTTTTTTAAATGTACTGTATACAGTTTTTACAATATTATCATCAAGTGTGAATTTTGTTCTTGACCAATCGCATGAAGCACCGAGACTTTTTATTTGTGATACTATATTTTTAGAATTTTCCAGAGTAAAAGCCATTATGTCTTCATAGAGCTTTTTTGCTTCAAAATCAAAACGACTTTTACCCTCTTTTTCAAGCTTTTTTTCATAAACCACCTGTGTTTCAAATCCTGCATGGTCAAGACCAGGAAGCCATAAAGTCTTATGCCCTCTAAGTCTTTTATATCTCACAATTATATCTTCTATAGTCATCACCAGCCCATGCCCTGCATGAAGAGAGCCATTTGCATTTGTAGGTGGCATTATGAGAGTAAAAGGTTTTGCGTCTTTGTGAGGGCAATTATCAGGGTTAAAATATCCACTATCTTCCCATTTTTTATATATTTTAGACTCAGTTACCCTTGCATCATAAGGCTTTAAAAACTTTTCATTCATAATAAGCACAATTATACAGCATAACTATATGCAAATCTATTTATAGCTTGCTTGGACCAAGTTAAAACGATAATTCTAGAGGGAAAAACACATTTTACATATCGACCTGACCTTATATTATATTAATTCGAAGATTTTGCATTTTATTCATATAGTCGATATAAAAAATACTACGAAAAGAGTTACGAGAAATATAAAATATTACAAAAAAAAGATCAGTCCGGTTCCCCGAAAAGATCTTGTGATTTTTCAAAATTTGTCATAGCCACTAGCCTTTGAGATAGGCTTCGGCAGCTTTTGCAACTTCGAGTGCCTTCGTGCTTGCGGCACCAATATACATCTCAGGCCTTTTCAACATATTAAATATGTCGGCAGGAATTGCATCCCAGATCTGACACATGAATGTATGGCTGTGCTGGTGTTCTAGCGCCCACATGGTTGCTGCGAGAAGTGAAACTCCGTTCTCCTTCGCGTGCGGCATCGCCACATGATTTACCAACTCGTGGGCGTCCCCTTCATAGCCCGCCATCTGGAGAGCGATGTAGATTGGCTCAGCGAGAATGGCGTCACCCTGGGCTTCGAAGTTTCGCTTGAGCGCCGCTTTGTCGACCGATATGCGAGAGATGAACGGTTTACCACCCGCTTCACGCAACAAGGTGTTAAGCTGATTGACAAGATTGATTACGATCGTCGGAAAATCCCGAGCGATTGAACTGCCGACCAAGTCGCGCTGATGTTCACTCACCATCGTCGCAAGGACCTTGCTGAATTCGAACTGGTTCTTGATCCATGTCCCTTCGAGGTTCTCGAAATTAATCGGGTTCCTCTTGTGGGCCATAGTCGATGATCCAACCTGTCCTTTTTCGAAGGGTTCGCCAAGTTCGGCGATCTCCGTTCGCATCAAGTGCCTGCCATCACGACCAAATTGGCCGAAAGCAGCAGAAAGTTTGATGCAAGAGAACAAATAATCAGAGAGAGGTTCCGGCGGAAGAATCTGCGTACTGATCGGCGCGGCTTTGAGACCGAGCCTGCGTAACACAAGCCCTTCAAACGTTTTCGGCACTGCATAGCCGATTTCCTCACCCTCCTCTTTCCTGATAGCTCGTTTGGCAAGCTCATCAATCCCCAAACCAACCTGTGCATTGTATGCACCAACTGCTCCGGAGATTTTACCCACCAATTTTTCCGCAGCGCTGTTGGCACTTTGGATGTTGGTGAGAATCCGGCTAAGAACCGTTGCAAACCAAAAACCTACAGTAATGGGCAATGCGTGTTGTCCGTGTGTCCGGCCGATCTGAGGCAATGAAGCGTACAAGTGGATTTGTTCGATGAAATGGCCGATCACTTTGTCTGTGAGTCGCTTTACCACTTCGTGCCCACGCACGAACTGCAAGGCCCGCGCGGTGTCGAGCGCATCATAGCTTGTTAACGGTACATGAATCCAGCGTCGAAGCTTTGGGCCCACCTTACCTTGAGCGATACGCACCCACGCGCGGATGTCGTGAGAAGTTTTCTTACCGAATTCTTCGGTATCGGTCTTCTCGACCCTATCAACTTCCGTTGTTGTGATAGCGAGGAGTCCCTGCTTTACGGCAGGCGTGAGTAATGCGATGTCGGCTTCGGGAATAATACCGATTTCGGCCAACGTCTCCATCGTTGCGATTTCGACTAAAGCGACAGCCTGAAACAAGTTGTCGTAGCCGAAGACTAATTGCAGGTCTTTCGGTTGATACCGAGGATTTCCAGGAAGTGAGAGATTCGACATTTTAAAGATCCTTTCTTGGTTTTGTTTAAGGTTCTATGACTCATATTACTTAAATTTTAATAAAAAGCAATAAAATTTAATTTCTTACAAATAACCTATTTTAAGTAAAATTAATATTTAAAGGAGAGGTTTCCGTGCTGTTGCCATACTTTTCGGGGGTTAACAAAACTTCTATAGAAGTTTTGAGTATTCATAATAATTTTCTCTAATCAGATTTTTCCAAGCAGAGGTCTCATTGTTATCACCTAAATCATTTTTATGATAAACAACTAGGACATTAACTACGCAAGTATTCCTGTGTATAGCAATAATACAACGATTTCCTGAAGCATGCCTAGATTCTTTTGTATTATGAACGCGAAACTCCGTCTTACAAATCTTTATACCTCCTTGATCAGTTATAGTTTCTACAATGTTTGTTTCGCCAATAAGCGCATCGATACGTTTAAATTCCTCGTGCATACCGTCCCATGTGACATCCCAAGCTCCTTTATACTTCTTTCTAAACTTAGAAATAAAGTGTCGTTCTGCATATTTTTCAACAACGACTGCATAATTAGTAGACATAATCTGGGTCTTGCTGAATTATCAATTCATACGGTATAACCTCATCAGGAGCACAGATTTTGTACGGGAGCTGTTCATGAGTAAAATCGACAATATCTCTAGTCTTTTTGTCTTTCCATTTTGCACCAATCTTTTTTATAAGTTCCATTTCTCCGATCTCAAGTAAGTCAAACTTCTGCTTAGAAGAGGAACCGGAAAGAGATATGAGAAGAGCATCTCCTTTATGATCGACTGATATTTTCCCTTCTTCTTCAAGTTCGGCAATTGCGCGGAAGTATGGATCTGGAACAGGTCCGTAAGCACGACGCAAATACTGCATACCACTCATACTTTTTAGGTTCTGGTAATACCAAGCAAAATCAGCGAGGTACAGCAATTTTGCTAGTTTTGTTTTTGGCACTTTCCCATCAGTAGATATAGAAGATTTTAGATATGCAAGAATCATCTGTCTATATTTATCATATTGAGGCAAGGTTGCATGTGCAAATTCCTCAATAGAAATACCGAACAGATCTTTTAATTTTTCCGCTTCTTCTAAAGTTATTTCACGACTTCCACGCTCAATACCAATGTACGATGGTCTTGAGATATTAAGTTTTTCTGCCATAAAAGACTGGAGGAAACCTCGCTCTTTTCTAAGAGCTTTGATAAATTGTGAATATTTATTGATCATATCTATATAACTATATAGACTTATGTAAAGAAGTCAAACATAGAGTGTGTACAAACCTGACATTCAAGATATTAGGGATAAAATGAGTTATATTATTTACTTTACTTTTCTTTTTATCATGCAAGTGCCAAGGACCAGAATCGAACTGGTGACCCTTCCCTCTTCAGGGGAATGCTCTACCGACTGAGCTACCTTGGCATATATTTTATCTTAGTATATGTCTATCATTTATTCCATAACTTATATCTAATCATGTTCTGGCCTGGGCCTACCAAAACAGCTACCTTGGCGATGCTATTTATATTTCTTCTCTATTTCAATAAATCCTGAAGTGTATTTAGAATATTTGGTTCGGTATTATTTGCAGTACCAATACCAAGCGCATTTGTCATAAAATCAATATAAGGTTGTATAAAGTAGAAAGCGCCGATTGAAAGACCAATTATAATTCCCCAGTATATCGTCTTTACAATCATACTGATTCTATTTGTACGCCTAATAGACTTGAGAATTTCGTTATTCTCTACAGTTACTTTATACATTCTATCAAACAAAGATCTCTCTTCAGGATTCATAAAAATGAGTATAACAGAAATCTGCTTTAAATAAAAGATTTATTGTTAATATCTGTGCCCCCGGCCAGAATCGAACTGACATCAGAAACTTAGGACGTTCCTGTTCTATCCATTGAACTACAGGGGCAATATAGGTCAATATAACACAATTCTTACGCTTTCAGTGCTAGAGCAAACTTTGCTTCATCAAAACCTACTATTATTTTTCCATCTATGTCTATTACAGGGACTCCTAACTGTTCACTTTTTTCTACCATAATTTTCCTCTGTTCTAAATCACTTGAAACATTATGTTCTGTATATGAAATATTATGTTCTTTCATGTATTTCTTTGCCTCATTACAATAATGGCATGTTGGAGTTGAGTATATTATTATATTTTTCATACAAATTTAATTATTTATTAAAATATGCGATGACAGTATTATAACATATTATTAAAATTTAATTAATGAAATAGATTGTACCAGAAACCTTTTATTTCCTTAACTGTTGATGTTGATATTGTTGGTAAAATGTTTTCAACAATAACTGATACCTGTTCACCTTCTTTAACTGCTCTAAATTTTACTCTTATTTCATTCTCTATACCCTGCTCTGTTTTTAAATATTCTAATGATGAATTTAATGTTTTTTTTCTAACTTGAAGTTTCTCATACTCTATCTGCTCCTGCTTTAAATTATTTATACTTAATTTTTCCTTTTTATATACATCGATCACCCCTTTGACTAATAAAATAAATACAATACTAAGCAGTATAAGTGAAATAGGTGAATATATTATCTTTCTTATTTTCTTTTTCCTTTGAAAATCAATCATTGAAATTTTGCTTATATATAGTATACTATGCTTCACATATGTTATTCCACCAAAATACAAAAAAGTTTTTGAGAGTTACTATGATAATAGTCGGTATTCTTATTATAATTAGCATGATACTTTGGTCATTTCCAAATATCATATAATTAGTCACTCCTCATCATTTTTATAAAAACATCTTGAGGAATATTCACATTTCCACGTCCTAATTCTTTCATTTTCTTTTTTCCTTCTTTTTGCTTTTCCCACAATTTCATCTTTCTTGTTCTATCACCACCATACATATGCTGTGTTACATTCTTTTGCATACCTGATAATGTCTCTGAAGCTATTATTCTCCCCTGCGCTTTACCCTGAATCTTCAAAGTAAACATCTGTCGAGGAAGCACCTTATGCAACTTTTCTACTGCCTGCTTTGCTTCTTCTTCAAGTCTTTTTCTAGAAACAACACGAGTAAATGCAATAATCGGTTCATCTGCAACTAGTATATCAAGCCTTACAACATCAGCTTCACGCATTTCTCCAATCTCATAAGATATTGACGCAAAACCAGATGAAATACTTTTTATTTCATCAAAAAAATTCCTCATAAGCTCACGTAATGGCATCACAAGAGTAATCAATGTCCTATTTTCACCAAAATTCTCTGTGGTCAATACCTCTCCCTCATGATTCCACACTGCCTGCATAATAACTCCGAGATAATCAGGAGGTGTTATGATTTTCATTTTAACCAATGGTTCATATATCTTTTTTACTTCATGATCATCTGGAAATAGTGCTGGAGAATATATGGTAACAATTTTTCCATTTTTTAATTCAACATTATATGTAATACTTGGTGTTGTAACCACAAGATCTAGATCAAATTCCCTTCGCAATCTTTCTGTAATAATTTCAAGATGAAGCATTCCAAGAAAACCACAGCGAAAACCCCGACCAAGTGTTCCTGAAGATTCTTCTTCATGGGTAAATGATGAGTCAGATAGTCTAAGCCTTCCCAATGCCATTCTGAGCATATTAAAATCATCCTGACTTTCTGAGTAAACCGAAGCCCATACCATAGGGCTAGGCGACATATACCCCTTAAGAGGCGGTGTATTGTCTCTTATAGAGGCTACAGTATCTCCGACGGAGGCAATACCTGGTTGCTTTATACCTGTTACTATATAGCCTATTTCACCGGCATTTAGCGAGTCAGTCGATGTATCATCTGGTGCAAATATTCCAACATCTAATGCATTAAATTTTTCATCTGAAATTTTAAATAACAATTGATCGTGTTTTTTTACTGAACCATTTATTACTCTTACATATACTATTACTCCTTTATGATTTGAATATTGAAAATCAAAAACAAGCGATCTAAACTCATTTGTATTATTATCTTCTGGGACTTTTGGCGCTGGAACTCTCTCTATCACTTGATCGAGTAAATCCATAACTCCCTCACCTGTTTTACCAGATACTTTTAATATATCTTTTTCTTCACATCCTAAAAGTTCACATACTTCATGCACAACATCATTTATAAAAGCGAGTGGTGAATCTATTTTTGATATTACTGGAATAATAGTAAGACCTGATTCACGAGCCATATTTAGAGTAGTAAGTGTCTGCGCCTGAACACCCTGTGTCGCATCAACTAAAAGTATTGAACCTTCAACAGCTTTCAGAGCACGAGATACTTCATAAGAAAAATCTATATGCCCTGGGGTATCTATGAGATTTAAAATAAATTCCTTACCGATATCATTTCCTTTGGATTTTTTAAATTTCATCCTTACCGGTTGCATTTTTATTGTTATTCCTCTTTCGCGTTCAAGTTCCATGCTGTCTAGAACCTGTTCCTGCATTTTTCTTTTTTCTATAGTATTGGTAAATTCGAGCATGCGGTCAGCAAGCGTTGATTTACCGTGATCCACATGTGCCATTATTGAAAAATTCCTTATATATCGTATATCCATGATTAAAATCATACTAACAGAAACTGAAACAAAATCATAGACTTTCCTGATCTGGAACAACAACACTAGATTTCCAGAATTTATGATGCAATGTCTGCCATATTTCTTTTATCTCATTATTTTTTAAAATAATTAAAACAATTACAAAAGCGATAATACCCACAATACCAGCAAAGAAGCCTTGGAAAAAGACATTCCATGCCTTTGTCAGTGGAAAAAATATATTGAAAAATCTTAATGAAAGAAAAGTCACATAACCCATGATCACAGACGCTGAAAAACTTTGAAATAAAGTTGCGATTACTGGTTTTGTAAAACCAGTATAATCTTTTGCAAACATATACCAATGCAAAAATGAATTCAGTAATACACCTACTGTATATGCGAGCGGTAACACTAAAATACTAGTTCCAACTTGTCCAGAAACCTTAAACAAATCCTCTAGAAAATAGGCGAAAACTGGAAAAGCAAAAAAGGCTTTTGTTAGCGCATATCCCAATACTACTATTATCAATCCTGAAATTATATTTATTGCGAGAGGTTTTACAGTTTTACCTTCTGCATAATATGCTCTTACAAAAAGTAAAATGAGACTCTGTCCAATTGCCGATACTATAAATATAGCAAGTGCCGCCGCTGTAAGTCTGGTATCTGACCAATCGAATTTACCCGCGCCATATATTGTCCTCACTATCTGAGCGCGCAAGACAATAAACAGCACTGTTATCGGTATTGACCAGAAAACAATATGTCTAGCAGAATCCATCATTTGTTTTAGAAATTCTTTTTTATTATTTTCAACAAAAAATCTGGATAGGGTTGGAAAAATCGCCGATGAATAACTCACGCCGATTATAGTAAGTGGCACTGATTGAAGATTGAATGCTAAATTGAATATTGAAATCGATCCTCCACTCATAAGAGAAGCTAGGGATACAAGAAAAAATGATGCTAGTTGATTTGAAGATAATGTCAATGTTCTAGGAAAAGATATTGTTACAACTTTTTTAATATCACTCCAATCTATTTTTAAACTCAAAGCTGGGCTTTTATTGCTACCTATGATAAATGGAATTTGTATTAACATATGCAAAAAAGCTCCAATAACCACTCCCCACATCAAACCCAATAAACCATAGGCGGGATATAGAAATATTATGCCAAATATTATTCCTATATTATAAATTACTGGACTTAAAGCATAAATTAGAAATCTTCTATGCATCTGTGTAATACTTGAAAAAAAATTGGATAGACCAAGAAATATCGGAGAAAGTAGCAATATCCTTGTTGCAGATATGAGCTCTGATAAATACTGATCATCTGAAAATCCCGGTAAAAGAATTTTTGTAAAATATGGAATAAAAAAGTAAGCGATTACGCTTATTATTATAATAGCGAGAAAAAATGTAGAAAAAATACTATCTATGAATTTTTTTCCAGTATCTTTATCACTGTGAAATCTATCTATAAGAAATGGCACGAGCACAGATGCAGAAACGACCGAAGCAATAGAAACAAAAATTAAATCGGGAATTCTGAATGCAGAATAGTAAATATCAAGTATATGTCCTGCACCAAAGTGATATGCTAGTAGTTTATCTCGCACAAGAGCTAAAATCTGTGATAATAGGGCAAAAAAGGCTAGAAGATAAGCCGCTTCATGCAAGCCACTTATTTCTTTTCCCATCATCTCGAAAAATCTTTTAACCATTTTATTTTATCTATCGTGTCAGATTTGATTTGTTTACTGTTGTTTTCTTTTCCTGAATTGGTAGAGTTTTCCTCTTCTCAGGTTTATTGTCTATTGGTGGCTGTGCATCTGTAAATATTGTATTACCTATTCTTAAATTTTTCAAAATCAACTTAACTTCCTCATTTTCTGGATTTGTCTTTTCTAAATTTTCAAAACTTATAATAGCGTCTTTTACTTTTCCTATTCTTGCATATGAAAGTCCTAGGAAATATTGCGCATTGGCATATTGAATATTTAGTTTAATCGCCTTATTAAATGACTCTATTGCATCTAAATAATTTTTATCATTATATTGAAGAATTCCAAGCTGGAAAAAAAGTGATGGTTCATTTGGATTTACAGTTGTTGCGAATTTTACAGAATTGATAGCATCCTTTGTTTTGCCTTGACTTACTTGTATTTGCGCAAGTAGAAATATAGCATCTATATAATTCTGTTTTAATTGCAATGATGCCTCTACATATTTCTGCGCTTCACTTATCTTATTTTGTGATACTTCAAGTTTGGCAATTGATAAGTAAATATTAGGACTTCTAGGGTTTAATTTTAAAGAATTTATATATGCATTTTTTGCATTTTCATAGGCATCCTTAACTTGTAGTGTCGCTGCTAACTCAGAAATACGCGCCTCTGCAATATAATTGTAATAGTTCAAGGGATCAATCTCTACAGCTTTTCTAGAATAACTCACCGCATTTTCCACCAATTCACCGATCTTTTTAGCAGTCTCTTCACTTAGGCTTTTCTCGCCAGATTGTGATTGTTTTTGCAATTCTTTTGATAATGAACTTATTTTTAAAATACTATTTTCAGATAATGCTTGGTAATATACATCTGATTTATCAAATTGAATTGATTTGGTAAAGTATTTTTCAGCATTCTCGAAACCCAATTTATCCTCTGCATTTATAGCCTGTATACCTGATTCAAAATAGTGTACAGCTATTGATTTTCTTATAAGCGCTGAAAACCATAAGATTTCAATAATTATAATTAAAATAAGTAAAGCTGAAATTAACTTTTTATTTAAACTGTACTCTTTTACAGAAATTGTTGAAAATGATAATCCGATAAATATAGCAGTAAATAACATAATTACATGCGATGGTGTATAGATAATATTTGCAAGGATAAGTGAGAGTGAAATAAAATATAGTGATGATTTCAAAAAACTAAGATATTCATTCTCTGTTTCATTTCTGTTCAAATTTTTATATCCATTAATAGAAAAAACTATAATAAAAAATATCCACAAAATTATACCCAATAACCCTTGGGTAACAATAATTGACGGTATATTTCCAAAACCATTTGCAAACTCAACACCAAAAAATTGTGTTTGGTTTATCTCCTGTGGTTTATACTTTAGATATTGATTTACAAATCTATTTGCTCCAGCGCCGAATATTGGCGATTCTTTTATTGTGTTCGATGCTATATCTATAGTGTATTGCCACGGTAGATATGCTTCAGTATTCACAATATCTAATTTATTTATTATTTTTCCAAAAACTGCATCACCTTTCACAGTTAATACTGAAAGTACAATGAAAATAATTATTGGCAATATGGATAATTTACCATAGAAACCTGAAATGCCGTTTTTAATTGATTTTTTTATAGAGAATTCGTAAATTGAAATAAGCAGAAAAATAAGAGAAAGTATTCCTAAAATAATTGATGAATTGACTATAAATATAGTAAGTGACGAAATCGCAAATATAATTATAAATATACCTTTGAATATTTTATTTAAATTTAAAAGTTTTAAACCAAAATACGAAATTAGTATAAATATACTAGAAAAAATTCCAAGATCATTCCATTTACCTATAGGAGTACTAGTCAATAATGGAAATACGCCAAAGTCAATAAAGTCTGCACCCATAATCATCCTTGATATTTGAAATAGAAACAGTACTATAGCAGAAAATAATAATCCTGAATAAATATATAATACTCTCTCGCTATTATTTTTTACAAAGTTATATAATAAAAAAGCAGAAAAGATTATTATTAAAATGAAACTGGCTGTATTGGCTTCAAAACCTTGACCAAAAAATGATTTTATAATATTTGGACTTAGAAATGTAGATATAAAAATTGAGACCACGATCATAGCTACACCTAATGATATATTGTGTTTTGGAATAGATATATTTTTAGTCTTAAAAACTGAAATTAAAAATAGTATGCCAGAAATTAAAACTCCGTATGAAATTATATTGTATTTTATTAAATCAATAGGTGAAAAAGTATAGGTTGTAAATACAATAGGAGCAATTGCAATAGTCACAAGTAGTGTCCAGAAAGCTGAATTTTCTATTTTATTATTTTTATTTAAAACTGTATTGTTTTCTATATTTTTAGATGAATTTTCAGTAATAATATTATCCATGGATAAAAAGTGATTTATTTAAATTAATAAAACTAATTGCAAATGAAACACAGTCATTATAGCAAACAAAAAACCTCCTGTTAAGGAAGTTTTTTGATGTAACATATCTATAAGCCGAGTTCTGTATTTATATTTACATAAATATAAACGACAGTCATTTATCTGGGAGATGAGTTGCCTCATCCCTCAAGCGGCACTCTCATATTGCTATGAGCACGGCCTTGCACTGAGGTAAGGATTTTGCCGTTGCAATCATATAGTTACCTATATGAATTATCCATTTTTACAAATGGACACCCTGTTTTTTCAAACTATTTGCAAAATTACTTTTACAAATGGGCGTCACTGTTCGCACCTCGCATCTCACGATGGACGGGTGTTACCCGCTACCCTGCTAACTATACTTTCATACAGCCAGTGCTCGGACTTTCCTCTATCTACATGCTTCCGCATGCAATAGCGACTGTCTGATATGTAAGGACTATTATACCACAAACTACATAACCTCGCAAACCCCCGCTACACATGCCAATTCTTTTTTTACATCCAATTCATTTTGTTTTTCATAGGTGATTATCTTTGAATAATCAATATGTTCTAGTCTTTTAGCCAATTCTTTGTATTTTTTCTCATCTATTGTCTCATAGGGCGCAAGCTGATATACATGATCCTCTCTAGGTAAAAATGACAAACCACCGACAATTTCCCAATTCTTATAAACCCAATTTGCAACTTCAATCCATTCAGTATTGCCAATTGAAATAGTTATTGACGGATTATGTTCGGTATAATTTATTTTTACCATTTTCCAGTATTCAAGCTGTTCTATTGCAGTCAAATCATCACGGAATATGGAACCGCTTGGAGCTTTTACTGGAAATTCTAATACATAAGTTGTTGCATTTTCAGCAGTCTGTCCTACTTCAGGATAATACGGAACTCCCTGATCTTTTAACATTTTAAATAGAGAATCAGTTGCGGCAATCCTTATTCTTCTAATGAAAAACTTTGAGTGCCTTGGATGCATACCAGATGAACAATCTACCGTCTGCGAAAGCGTACCAGATGGCTTTACTGCTGTTATACATGATGATTCATTTATTCCCAATCTTTTTGCATATTCTTTGTTAATTTTTATTGATTCATTTCGCAATCTCCTCATAACTTCAGGCTTCCTTACCGCTGGACAATCCCATTGACCTGTTATTGATACTCCTAGCAGTCTTTCTTTTTCACAATTTTCTTTCCACGCCTTTGATAAATAAGGAAAATTGGTAAGAGATGACTGATATGTACCGAGTATAGTTGCAATTCTCATTTTCTTTATAAGTGTAGCTTCGGTATCGTCTGATCTTGCAACTATTTCTGAAAGATTACAGAATTGTTTTGATTGAAGTGCAATTTCTGCACATGGATTTATACCCATTGGACCCACAATAGTTTTTCCACTGGCGTCAAAATATGCTCTGTCCTTATACTCCTTTAAAAGTTTTATTCTTCTCTCTGGTAATGTCTTTGCCAATGATCCACGGTTAAATATACCTCTTTCTCCTGATCTGCTTTCTATAAGTGCCATCCATTCCTTTAGAAATTCTTCATTTGTTGGTTTGTTTATATAAATTGCAGAATTATTTGCCAATGCTCTATGAGGATGTGTCATATAAAATGCACCTTTTTTCGAATCTCTTACTTCACCATCGTCAAGATCAGAAAGAGAAATGAGCGCACTTCTCCTTACTCCTCCGGATACAACACAGTCGCCGATCATACACACAATATCGTGCACATCAATATTCCTAAGTCGTCTTCCTTGCCTTGCAAACATTATTTCTCTAGAAAATGAGAGTAGTCTCCTTAGAGGTTCAGGACCTGATGACTTTCCCCCCATGGTTTTTAGTCTTGCTCCAGCGGGTCGTAATTGTGAAAAGTCAAAATCAATATCCTTTCCTGATGCCCATATTTTCATACCAAGAGATAGAGCATCCGCCCAACCATCTTTACTATCTGGTACGGTATGTATGGGCAATTTCTCACCAGTTTGGATTTGAATCTGAGGAAATTTCTGTACAGAATTGCTTTCAACGGAAAATCCAACACCGGCACCACACATAGATACATACATTATCTCAGCCAAATCCTGAAATGACTCAGGGGATATAAATGAACAATTATATGCGCATACATTTGTAGCTCGCGCCGCAGGACCTGCAAATTGTAGCAGTCTCATAGAAGGCATTGCTTCTTGCTTTAATATTGATTCTCTAACTTCTAAGTATTCCTTTTCTGTCAGTTTATTACCTACATTTTCTTTCATAAAGCCGATATATCTATCTACGGTTTCAATCCATGTTTCCCTTCTATTTTCAGAATCAATCCATTTGGAATATGTCCTATAGTAAACAAATTCGCCAAGTGAATTCCTAAAGTATTTCTTACTATCAGATGCAAGTTTCCTAACTTCCTCAGGAACCTCAAGGCCTTGAGCACGCATACGAGACCTCTCCTCACGATACAATACATAGTGTTTTGCTGTTTTAATATAATCTGAACGCATTAGCTCTGCTTCAACTACATCTTGAACACCTTCAACTGTCGGAACAAAATTCCTAAACTTTTTTGCAATCCTTACCAATTCTGCATATACCTTATTGGCAATCAATGCAGACTCTTCCTGTGATCCTTCAGCAGATGATGACATACCTTTAAATATGGCATTTGAAATTTTTTCTATATCAAATGATACCAACCTTCCATCACGCTTTAATATCGACTTAACAAACTCTACCCTTTTTACTGATTTACCTGAAATCTTTTTAACTTTTGCCATCATCATATGCGTGTAATCTAAATTATTCAAAAAAATTATTAATAACCGTATTGTACCTTAAATTTTTCTTTTAAAAAAATATTTTTCAACAGAAAACACTATCAAGTAACAAAATCGGAACGATGTAAAATGAAATTCCACTATGAACAGAATACATCATGCTATTTTTTAGATATATTTAATATATTTCCCACTTTGAGATTGTAATTTTTAACAAAATCAATATTTGTCTCCAATACATATAAACTTTGCTGATCCGACATGAAGACTTTTGGATATGTTTTTGGAGAAATATTTTCTTCAATATATATAATCTTTTGATTTTCATCTAGCCATATTATATCTATTGGAAATTTCATATCTTTCATCCATATACCGTATTTATCAGGTTTATCAAAAACAAAAAGCATAGCAGTATCTTTTGCTAATTTACGCATACCACTTAATCCTCTTATTCTTGTTTCAGAACTGTCTGCAATAATGAGTGAAATCTTTTGATTATCTATATACAAATAATGTCTTTCTGTAAAATTTTTTATTAAAAATAAAAAAGAGAAAAGTGTTACAAGTATTATGGTAAATAGTATTTTTGAATTCATTTATGCTATATACTATACTTAAAATTATCTGTTTTTCTTCAGTGGATGCATATGTGCTGCGATACCTATGGCAGTCGCAATAATAACAAGGTTTTTTATTATATATTGCCCCTCTAGAGTCGGTGTGAGAAAACCTTGCCATGTCATAGCTTCTAGAAAAAATAGGGGAAGAAGCGTCATAATCATATGAGGAATAAGCAAGGCAATAGCTAGCCTTTCACATTTAGGAATAATAAAAGCTATACCAATAATCATTTCATAAACTGCAAAGATTATAATAAAAGTATTCCATGGTAAAAATGGTATGGTAGCGCTTAATAAACTCATAACTATTGGATTTGCAGGACTTGTACCAAATATTTTTAATATTCCAAACCAAAAGAAAACAGTGAATAAAGCAAATCTAGCAAAAGGAATACTTATTCTTCTTATAAAGTGTATAGATAAAATGTCAAATTTTTCCAAATATGAACGCATGCTGATTGTATTTAGTATCAATTATATATTAAATATTAAAAATGATACAATTTCAATATGGATGAAAATAGTGTAAAAATAGAAGCTTCATGGAAAAAAATCCTCAAAGACGAGTTTCAAAAACCATATTTCAAGGCACTTTCTGTATTT
>CAYHFF010000003.1:0-29378 GCA_964355845.1 uncultured Candidatus Saccharibacteria bacterium | reverse complement strand
TAATTTTTGCTAATGCATTAATTCTACTGTCCTACTTCAAAGGTAACTAGATCTCTTTGAGGAAATTGTGTGCCTGTTTGGACGCTTTTTGGCTTCATTCGGTCATTTCTTCGGTTAAAACAAAAAAACCGCTCAAAAAGAGAGCAGATAAGGAAAAAATGAATAGTCCTCCCGCCGTTCCCACATTCCAAGCATTTAATGTAATTGTTCCAAATCTTTCTTTTTCCACCACCGCCTAGGTCGCCGGCGCGGGCAAAACTCAGAATCTTTTATTTTAACGCCGTAGTCGGCAGATTCTGGGTCTATTAGCCCCTCCCGTCCCAAGGTTTGTTGGAAAAAATAAACCTAAGTAATTAAGCTTAGGTAGGTAACAAAAAAAGGAACCCCCGACGAGTCACCCAAAAGAGCTTTGCAAAGAGAGATCTAAGCAAAAAGCGTTTGGGCTCGCACTCAAAAACAATAAAAACCAGTTAAACAGATCACTGGTTGAACAAAAGATCTCAATAGAAAAAATAAGGCGCGACGACGCATGAGTCGTCAGAAAGGTTAAATGAAACCATTCTTCTAGCGACTATATAACCCCTGAATCTCGTATGAGATCTCAGGGGTTGATTTTTACCCAAATCAGGGAAAAATTTGCACATTTAAGCCATTCGTGCTAATATATTTCAATCATGTTAACAACAAGACAGAAAACAAATATCATAAAAGCAGTAGCAATTCATGATAAGGACACTGGTTCTCCAGAGGTTCAGATTTCAATTTTAACAAAGCGTATTGACGAACTTGCAGGACATTTGAAGAAGCATAAGAAAGATAATCATTCACGACGTGGACTTCTCGCTATGGTTGCAAATAGACAGTCTCATATGAATTATTTGAAAAAGAAATCCCCAAAGAGACATGCAAGTATTGCAAAGAAATTGGAAATCAAAGCAAAATAGTTTCTAAAATGTGCTATAATCTATCCGTAGTATATTTTAATAAGTTTTAAGTAATGGTGTTTAATATGAATATTTAGTCTGATGAACATAAGTGATGTGGTTTTTAATTTTAATAATTTTAAGTTAATAAGTAAATAATTTTATATGTCAGTAATAAAACATAAAGAACAGCGTGTTGGAGTTTTCATAGATACACAGAATATTTATCATAGTGCAAAGAATCTATACCATTCAAAAGTAAATTTTGGTCAAATAGTAAAAGATGCGGTAGGGGAGAGATCTCTCATACGCGCTGTTGCTTATGTGATAACAACAGAAGCAGGGGATGAAAAAGCTTTTTTTGAGGCACTTACAAAAATGGGAATAGAGACAAAGACAAAAGACCTTCAGATCTTTGGTAGTGGTGCAAAAAAGGCAGATTGGGATGTGGGAATGGCAATAGATGCTGTAAAACTTGCGCCAAAACTTGATTCAGTGATACTTCTTACAGGTGATGGAGACTTTGCTCCACTGGTTGAATATTTACAGGTAAATGAGGGTTGTCAGGTAGAAGTAGTTTCATTTGGTAAATCAACATCAACGAAATTACGCGAAGTTGTAGATGACTTTTTTGATCTCGATGAAAATGTCAGTAAATATCTCATAGGTCATAGAAATGGATTTACTGGAAAGAATATGGGAAAAATAGCATCAGGTGCTCGAGGAAATTTTAAAAAGCGTGGACCAAAAGATGCAACACAGGGAACTGTAGCGGATGATATAGCGGATCTATCGGGGCAAGAATAGGATTAATGGTTGATAGTTGACACTTCACTATCAACTTTTTATATCCACCCTTTACACTATATGTTTTTCTATTTCTTAACATGAAATTCATATAAAATTCCATTGTATTTTTCTTGCAAAGTGATTTAATTATATACAAGTACCCAACTTTATTATGTTAGCTTGGTTGGCGGTGAGTAACTATCGGTAATTATTAGTTTAATCTATTTTTAAATATGGAAAAAATAAAAGAAATTGCTTTGTTTGAGGGAAGGGAGATTAGAAAGGTTTGGCATAATGAGAAATGGTATTTTTCTATTAGTGATGTAGTTTTCGTACTTACAGACTCTAATGATGTTAAACAATATATAAAAAAAATGCGGGAACGAGATAATGAACTATCGATCAACTGGGGTACAATTTGTACCCTACTTGAAGTGATGTCGAAAGATGATAAAAAACGCAAAGAGAATATGTCAAATCTAGAAGGAATATTTAGAATAATCCAATCTATTCCATCTCCTAAGGCAGAACCGATCAGGCTATGGCTCGCTAGAGTTGGAACTGAAAGACTCGAAGAAATCCAAGATCCGGAACTAGCTATAAACCGTGCAAAGGAAACATACGAAAGAAAAGGTTATCCAAAGGAATGGATTGATAAGAGAATGCGAGGTATCAATGTCCGTCATTCACTCACAGATGAATGGAAAAATAGAGGAGTAAAGAAAGGTCAAGAATTTGCCATTCTTACTGATGAGATCTATAAGGGTACTTTTGACATGACTGCCAATGGGTATAAGAAACATAAGTCGCTTGATAAAGAGCATAACCTTCGCGATCATATGAATGATATTGAATTGATTTTGACTATGCTTGGAGAAGCAACAACGACCAAGTTTACTCAAGATAGGGATTCCCAAGAATTCAAAGAATTGCATAAAGATGCAAAGGATGGCGGAGGGGTAGCTGGAAGGACAAGAAAAGATATAGAAAGCCAGACAAAGAAAGGGGTGATCGATAGTGGGAATTATTTGTCGAAAGAGCAACGAAAAGTATTAGAAAATTAAATAGATGCCAATTTCATAATCCAAACATATAGTTGTATACTTAGTATAAATGAATGGCGATAATCTACAATCGAAAATTACTTCTATACTAAAAAATGAAAAAACTGATAGTACCGTAAATACTAATAGTTTTGATATTTTAAATGATCAGAAAGAAAAAGTTGTAGAAGTAAATAATCCTATAGAAAAAATTGAAATTCCAGAGAGTCAGAGCTTGCCTAGTAAAACACCGATTATAGACTCACTTAGAGATGAGAGTATTGAGGAGAATATAAATAAAGTTAAATTAAATATTATTAAAAATCCTGAGATAGTAGAAACTCCAAAAACTACAAATTTAAAAAGTGATTTTAATGGTCAGAGATCTATACGAACATATGAAAGTGATATGGCTTATGCTCTTTCTAAAAAGACAACATCCGTAGCTAAAATAGTAATAGCCGAAAATATGAGAAGTGCTGAAAATGAGAGTAGAAGTAACAATAGCCAGACAAATACTGGAAAAAATGTACTGAAAATTTCAATTAGTTTAATATTTATTTTAGCTGGCCTCGCTGGTGGGTATTATCTATATCTAAAGAGTCCATTGGTAAAGCAAACAGTTGTAAAACAGGAAAATAAAATACCTAGTGTCATCACTCCTGATGAACAGAGAATTGTTTCATCATCTATTCAGAATAAATCAATATTTACTAGTTTTCTCTCAAGTCAATTTAATAGATCTGATACTGGCACAGAAAAGATAATTGAAATAATACCTACAATAAAAACTTCAGCTTCAACAACTGTCAAAGTCAATGCTTTACAAGTATTGAAAGTATTAGAGTTTGATATTACCGATACATTGCGAAGATCTATAACCAATCACTGGATGATGGGTGTGTATTCAAATAATGGTCAGAGCATTCCTTTTATTATTCTAACCAATAATTTCTTTCAGAATGCATACGCTGGAATGCTGAAATGGGAAGATACAATGCCGGATGAGTTTATAGATATATTTGCATACAAAGATAAAGCTTATAGAAATAATCAAAATGGCACATCAACTATTTCAAATTATTTTAATATAAAAGGTAAATTTGAAGATAAAATAATTAAAAATAGAGATATTAGAGAATTTATTACTGAAAATGGTGAAATTTTGATAATTTACTCATTCCTAGATAAAAATACAATTGTCATAACTACATCTGAATCTGTAATCCCAGCTCTTGTAGAGCGTATTGAAAAACAGGCGTATATAAGATAGAATATCATCATGAATAAAAATGATATACTTTATTTCAAGGAAAAACTTTTAAAAGAAAAAGCTCTGCTCGAGAGTGAATTGGCAAATATTGGTAAAGTAAATCCAAATAATCCAAATGACTGGTCGGCAACTACAAATGATATAGAAACTGATAGCGCAGATGAAAATGAAGTGGCTGATAGATTTGAAGAGCTAGAAGAGAATGAAGTAGTAATCAGCAAGCTTGAACCACAATATTTAGAAGTAAAAAATGCTCTAGATAGAATTGAAACTCTAAAATACGGCATCTGTGAAGTATCCGGTGAAGAAATAGAAAGGGATAGATTGGAGGCAAATCCATCTGCAAGAACTTGCAAGGCTCATATGGGAAAATAGTGAGAAAATAACTTATTCACATATTATGAAATATTGATAAAAATTTCATTTATATTTTATCAGAATTTCATAAGGATTTTATTTCAATAGTGTAAAGTGATATGCATGAGCATATCAAAAGTATATAGTTTGCAATTGTCTGGTTTGGATTCGCATATTATCAATATTGAAGTAGATCTTTCAAATGGTTTACATGCCTTTTCTATTGTAGGTCTAGGGGACAAAGCCATAGATGAATCAAAAGACAGAATATCTGCTGCTATTAAAAATAGTGGCTATACTTCACCAAAACAGAAGAATCAAAAAGTAGTTATTTCACTTGCTCCAGCTCATATACGAAAAGAAGGACCATCATTTGACTTGGGAATGGCACTTGCATATCTCTCTGCTAGTGGTGATATAGATTTTGACCCAAAAAATAAAATATTTTTAGGAGAATTGTCGCTTGAAGGAGATATTAGAAAAGTGAATGGGGTATTGCCACTTACAAGTGGAGCAGTGATAAATGGATTCAAGGAAATATATATACCGTATGATAATGCAAGTGAAGCAGGGCTCGTGAAAGGTATAGATATATATCCAGTTAAGACTTTAAATGAAATCATAAATCATCTTATGTATGTAAAAGGAATGGGTATAGAAAAACAGAAACCGACCATAATAATATCTGAAAATAATGAATACGAAAATGATTTTGATATAATAAAAGGCCAAGAAACTGCAAAAAGGGCTTTGGAAATAGCGGCTTCTGGTGGACATAATATAGGAATGTATGGACCTCCCGGAACAGGTAAAACCATGCTTGCAAAAGCCTTTCAGAGTATTATTCCATCACTTGAATATGATGAAATACTTGAAGTTACAGGTATACATTCAATTGCAAAAATCTTGGAAAGACCGTTTATTACAAAACCTCCATTCCGTTCTCCGCATCATACTTCATCACATATTTCACTTATCGGTGGCGGACCATTTCCAAAACCTGGTGAGATCACACTGGCTCACAGAGGCGTGCTTTTTCTCGACGAATTCCCAGAATTTGATAAAAAATCAATTGAAGCATTGAGGCAACCACTTGAAGATCATATAATTACAATTTCCAGAGCAAGGGGAACATTAACATTTCCGGCTCAATGTATAGTGATATTGTCCATGAACCCATGTCCATGTGGATATGGAGGGGATAAAAACTGCAAATGTTCAGATAGGGATATTGCAAATTACAATAGAAAAATATCAGGACCAATAATTGATCGTATAGATATGTGGGTTTCTGTATCAAAAATAGAATATGATAAACTCGCCAATAATTCTAAATCTAAAGAAAATTCGGAAAATATCAGGAAAAGAGTTATAAATTCAAGGAAAGTTCAACTGGAAAGATTTAGAAAAAATAATATAAATAATAAAAGATACAATAGCGAAATGTCATTACAGGATATAGAAAAATGTATCAGACTCGATACTGATGTTAGTGAATTGCTCAAAAATTCGGCAGAAAGGCTTTCTCTATCGGCAAG
This sequence comes from uncultured Candidatus Saccharibacteria bacterium, assembly GCA_964355845.1. GTDB lineage: Bacteria > Patescibacteriota > Minisyncoccia > Phycocordibacterales > PALSA-1337 > CAIOGI01. The sequence continues at coordinate 23,455 of CAYHFF010000003.1, read as the reverse complement.
GGCATATCATAGAATAATAAAACTCGCTCAAACAATAGCCGATTTGGAAAATTCAGATAAAATTAATAAAAATCATATACTAGAAGCATTGCAGTATAGGCGTAAAACAATCTAATAAAACAAACTTATAGAAGAAGTAAAGTAAATTTAAGTTTAGAATGGGTTCTTTGCACCTCTTATCTCAAAATGCACATGAGGACCTGATGATTTGCCTGTATTTCCAACCTTTGCAATCATTTGACCTTGTTCAACTAGATCACCGACATTCACAAAGTTCTTTTGATTATGCGCATATAGGGTTTGTGTGCCATTTCTATGTGAAATAATCACATAATTTCCATAACCACCATTCCATCCTCCATTTTTCATACTAGCTATAACTGTACCTGAAGCTGATGCTCTTATGATAGTTCCAGCCGATGCAGCTAGATCAACTGCATTATACCCATGTAATCCTTGAGATTTCCTTCCTCCTTCTATAGGACGAATATAATAACCTGGATAAAATGGTCCATCAGCATCATGAACTTTATTTGAAATTGTAGATTTTGAACCCTTTATTGTTTTTGGAGTTTCAGATATTGACGGCTCTGCATCAGGAATAATTATAATATCTCCAACTTTTAGTACAGTAGAGAGTGTAATATCATTGTACTGTAGCACTTCTTCTAGATTTGCCTTATGCCTCAAAACTATACCTTTTATAGTATCGCCCTTTTTAACTGTATATTTTATACCGGAAATAGGAAGTATTATAAGATTTTGACCCTCTTTTATTATTGGATTTCTACCCAAATCATTTGCCCATATTATAGTATTTACAGAAACATCAAATAATTCTGCGATTTTTGAGAGTGAATCTCCCTCTCTTACAGTATAAAAACTTATTTCTGTTGAAATATCCTCTTCTATTTCAGATAATGTACCCTGTGGTCCTATTTCTGCTACGAGTGCATTGCCATTTGCAATAGGGGTATAATCGTAATTTTTATATGGTGTAGGGTCGGTATTAACTGCCGCCTGCAATAATGCCATATTCTGTGATGTAACGATCGGTTTATTGGAATCATTATCTGCCAAAACATCATCTGCCCCCATATCTGAAATCATAGAGAAAAAACCGGCTTCTGCGGTCTTTAAAGATGAATTATATATGAAAATTGAACTAAACAGTATGAAAAAAGTAATAAGCATCTTTGATATAATGCTTGTAGAATATAATATTTTACCTTCTAGATTATTAGTTGAAAATTGCATAATATAAATAGTCGTTCGTCAATGTCATTCATTCGTCTTTAAGACGGTTACATCCATGCAGTATTCTCAGTATATGGCTCAATGAAGCCATATGTATACCAATATTTTTTGGTTACCTATCTAGCCTACGCTAGCTGAAATTTAAAGTCAATAGAGGTTGTTAACATAAAATATAAGATAATTAGTATCGTATTGTGTCAAATATAGCATTGAATAAATATAATTTAAATTGTGAAATTTTGATAAAAAACCATAAATACATGATATAGTTGTCACAATGATAAACCATGCTTTAAACAATGCGCAAAATGAGGCTGTAAATACCCTAAAAGGACCGCTATTGATCATTGCTGGAGCAGGTGCAGGAAAGACCAAAACCATAACTCATAGAATACTGAATTTGATTAAAAATGGAGTAAAACCTGCAGAAATTCTTGCAATAACTTTTACAAATAAAGCTGCTAAAGAAATGCGTGAAAGAGTATTTCACCTTATTGAACAAGATAAAAGTCTAAATATACCAATTTCATTTAATGAAAGACCTTTCGTAAGCACATTTCACGCTCTTGGAGTGCATATTATAAAAGAAAATTCAGGACTTTTAGGTATTCCGAGACATTTTACTATCTATGATAGGGGGGATTCAAAAAAAGCGGTGAAAGATGCTCTGGAGGAAATAGGTTTAGATACAAAACAATATGAACCCGGAGCAATACTGAATGCTATTTCTAGGGAAAAAAGTGATGGAATGACATTTCAAACATATAAAAATCTACAGAAAGAATATTTCCAGAAAATAGTTGCAAATGTATGGGAAAAATATGAAAAAACATTGGAAAAAGAGAAATCTCTGGATTTTGATGATTTACTATTGAAAACTGTAGGTCTATTGAGGCAATTTCCTGAAATTCAAAGTAAATATGGAAATATTTGGAAATATATACATGTTGATGAATATCAAGATACAAATAGAGTTCAGTATGAAATCGTATCTCTTCTATCAGAAAAAAATAGGAATATTTGCGTTGTTGGAGATCATGATCAAAATATATATAGCTGGAGAGGTTCAGATATTACAAATATTTTAAACTTTGAAAAGGAATATCCAGAAGCAAAAGTCATAACTTTAGAAGAGAACTATAGATCAACACAGACAATACTCACTGCGGCAAATAATGTGATAAAGAAAAACATTATGCGTCGTGAAAAAAATCTTTTTACAAAAAACGCAGAGGGGGAGAAAATTGAATTGATCATCTCATATACTGAACAGGAGGAAGCGAGAATGATAGCAGATGAAGCGAGAAATCTTATTGGAAATGGAGTGGAACCTAGGGAAATGGCGGTGTTATACAGGGCAAACTTTCAGTCAAGAGTGCTCGAGGAAGCATTTTTAAATAAAAATATTCCATATCAAGTTCTTGGAATTAAATTCTTTGAAAGAAAAGAGGTGAAAGATACGATTTCATTTATAAAAGCATCATTGAATAGAGATAGTACAAAAGATATAGTAAGAATTGTAAATGTTCCACCAAGGGGAATAGGTAAGGCCACAATAATGAAAGTCATAACTGGCCAAGAAAATACTTTGGGGGATGGATTAAAACATAAGGTTGCTACTTTTTTAAATTTACTTGAAAGAATAAAAAATACGGCGACAAGTGAGCGTCCTTCCATACTTATAAAATACATAATCAGAGAAACTGGCATGGAAAATGCATATAAAAGCGGAAGTCAGGAAGATCAAGAAAAGCTTGAAAACCTTAGAGAATTGGTAACAGTTGCTTCACAGTATGATTCTATTTTTATAAATGAAGGAGCTGAAAAGGCTATAGAAAAATTACTTGAAAATGTGGCACTTACAACTGATCAAGATGAACTTGAAAAAGATAATAATGCAGTAAAACTAATGACTGTTCACGCTTCAAAAGGGCTTGAATTTGATTATGTCTTTATATCTGGATTGGAAGAAGACCTATTTCCACATGCAAGAATAAATGAAGGTAGAGATGGAAAAATCGCAAGTTCAAGTGAAACAGAAGAAGAACGCAGACTTTTTTATGTTGCAATCACCCGCGCCCGTAAAAAAGTTTTTCTCAGTTATGCGCAAATTAGAACAATTTATGGAGCACAGAGAGTAAATACTCCCTCTCATTTTATTTCAGATATTGGTGATGAACATATAGAATCAAAGGGTGATACAGATGAGCCGAGGGGTGTGAAAGCTATTTTTATTGATTTTTGATTAAAATACATATTATGAAAAATTCTTTAGAAGAAAATGAAATCGAATATATTGAAGAGAATACACATAATAATGCAGATTTCTCTGCAAAAAAATCTTTGGGACAAAACTTCCTACATGCGCCAAATGTGATTTCTGCTATGGTTAAAGTTTCCGATATTGATCAAAATAGTATTGTATTGGAAGTTGGTCCAGGAAAGGGAGCTTTAACAACAAAAATACTTGAAACAGGCGCATATGTAATCGCGGTAGAGAAGGACGATAGGGCAATACCATTTTTGAAAGAAAAATTTAATGAACAAATAAATACCGGTAAACTTGAGCTTATACATGGAGATATTTTGAAATTTGATGAAAATATTGCCGTTCAAGGTATAAAGTTTAAAAATTATGTATTGATAGCAAATATTCCGTATTATATTACTGGGGAATTTATGAGAAAATTTCTAGAATCTGAAAATCCACCGCTTAGAATGGTCGCCATGGTACAAAAAGAAGTGGCAAAAAGAATAGTTGATACAAAAGAAAGTATTTTATCGATTTCAGTGAAGGTTTATGGGAATCCTAAATATATCTGCACTGTAGATCGTAAATTCTTCAGACCGATACCAAATGTTGATTCCGCAGTGATTTTGATTGAAAATATTTCAAAAAAATACTTTATGGACAATAAAATAGATGAAAAATACTTTTTTGAAGTCTTGAAAGCTGGTTTTTCACATAAAAGAAAATTTGTTATTAGAAATTTAGAGAAAAAAATACCCAAAAATACCTTGGAAATGCTATGGAAAAAGGAAAATCTATCTATAGACTTGAGGGCAGAGAACATAACACTTGAAATGTGGAAAAAAATCGTAGGATTTACTTGTATATCTTGATATAATTTACACAGTATCGAGAATACTGCCCATGTGAATTACCAATACATAAAAATAATAAGAAAAGGTAGTGTTAGAAATATGATTTTGATCTTTGTTTCAATCCTTCTGGTCGGAGGAGTTTTTCTCTTTTCTGAATACAGAAATAGAAAAGTACAGAATACTTATACAGCGTCGGCAGATATTAGTTCAATTGATGATAATATTGAAGCGGAAAATATTGATACGGATGGTGACGGATTGAAGGATTGGGAAGAAATCCTTTTAGGTAGTGATTCAAAAGATGCAAAAAGCATGGGTGAGATTTCAAAAAAATCTTCAATTCAAAATGATTCCAAAATTGAAAAAGTAATACCGACTAATACAGAATTGCTTGGTAAGGATTTTTTTGCTCGATATATGGAACTGCGACAAATGGGAATTTCAGGTGATAAACAGAGTCAACAAGATGCAATGAGTCAAAGTGTAGAAAATATACTTGCCTCATCACAGCCAAAAACATATACAGTAGCAAATATAATCATAGATAATGATATTAGCAAAGAATCAATAAAAAATTATGGCAATAGTATAGATCAAATATTTAAAATGTATTCAATAAAATCAAGAAATGAAGCTGTAATCACAAAGGATTCAGTAGATAGGCAGGATTCAAAAATCTTGAATGAACTTGATCCTATAATATTAAGTTATAAAAATATATTGAATGGAATAATAAAAATAAAAGCACCTAGCACTATATCGCGATTACATTTGGATTTAATAAATTCAATTAGTGGACTGATATTTGTTTCTGAATTATTTAAAAAATCAGACAAAGATCCGATGTCAGGGATACAAGCTGCTAGTAATTACTTAAAATACGCAGAAGCTTTTAATAATTCATATCTTGGAATAAGAAGCTATTTGACTTTTCTTGGAGTAAATCCAACTACAGATGGCTCTTTAAATATAAAAAATTAAATCATGAAAAATTTAATATACAAAAAAATAACATTGATAACGCTAAGTATATTTTTTGTATTTGGATTTACAGTCAATGTAAATAGGGTATACGCAGTATTTGGAGTCGGTGATATAGTTTTTGACGAAACAAATACAATTCAAAACGCATTGACTGCGGCAAATACTTCCATAAGCTCATTTTCTGATTATTCAATAGAATTAAAGGAATATGTTCTAGACGGACTTGTAGTCTCACTTCTAAAACAGGTAGTGAGACAAATAACAGCTAGTGTTGTCAATTGGATAAACTCTGGTTTTGAAGGCAGTCCAGCGTTTATACAAAATCCCGGATCATTTTTCCTTGATGTTGCAGATCAGATCACTGGAGATTTCCTAGCAAAAAGTGGTGGACCTCTTTCAAATCTCTGTAGTCCTTTTAGTATCGATATTCGTCTTGCTCTCTCATTTAAATATCATCCTAGAATTCAACAGAGATATACTTGTACCCTAGGTAAAATAATAGAGAATTCTAAAAATGCGGTAGAAGGAGCATCTATAAATGGTTTTACCGCTGGAGATTTCAAACAAGGTGGATGGCCGGCTTTTGTATCACTTACAACAGAGCCACAAAACAATCCTTATGGAGCATACCTAACCGCGGAAAGTGAATTGTCACTTAGAGTGGCTGGAGCACAAATACAGAAAAAGGATGAGCTAAATCAGGGTAGAGGATTCCTATCATGGCAGAAATGTACAACTTTAAATACAGAAAGTACTGCAGAAAGATCATATCAAGGTACAGGAGAAGGCTCATACGATGGACCTGAAAGATCATTTGAGGGAACTGGGGAAGGATTCTCACCTGAAAAGAGATGCGAAATACAGACCCCAGGCTCGGTCATAGCTGGAACACTGGATAAGCAATTGGGGGTACCCGCTGATGCCTTGAACTTGGCTGATGAAATAAATGAAGTTGTAGATGCGCTCTTTGCTCAGCTTGTTACTCAACTTCTACAATCTGGTCTCACTGCGCTTAGTGGAAGTGGTTCTGGTGATAAATCATCATATCTATCACAGATACAAAATGAGGCAAATGTAGCAAATAATACACAGACACAGCAAGTTCAGGATGCAAAGAAAACCCTATTGCAAAATATGGATACTTATATAAAAAATTCAACAGATGATAAAACAAATAAGGATGCATCTTTGAATACTATTATTGCTACTAAAAATAATTATGAGTCGGTAAAATCATGTTATGCAAATAAAATATCGAGCAATAATCCGACACTTACAGCTTCCCAAACACAGTCTGCCCAGAGCAAAATAGTGAATATCGATAATAAAATAACATCAGATATTGCTCCCCAAGCATCGCAATTACTGATCTCTGCAAAACAAGCCGATGTAAAACTACTTGAAATCACAAGACTAAAAACAAGTATCACAATTGCAAATACATTGAATGAATTGAATGAACCTAGTCAGAAACTGTCACTGATGATTCAAAACCGTACAATCACAACAGGTATAGAAGTTGTGAAATCAAAAGAAGAATATGATGCAGTAGTAGTAAAAACATCACCTATGAATGCTGAAGCGCAAAAAATGTTGGATGAATGTCAGAAATTTCCAAACACTGTAAATTGATAGGAATAAAATAGAAATATGAAAATACTAATTAATAAAAATTACATAATATCCATAATCTCTGTAGTATTGATATTGTGTATTTTTATTCCTATTAGTACAAATGCGCAAACAACAGGGACTGCAGCGACAACTGCTGGTGCGGCAGTACTCAATGCCGCTTCAAAGGCAATTACCTTAACTCCTCCTCCAGTTGTAACTGCCAGCACAATAATACTCAATGGTGCTACAAAAAGTTTTATAAATAGTGTATTGGCAAATATAGCAGATGGAATTATGAGTCTTGTTGGTTCATTGCTTAGTATTACTGGAGTTTTTTTGAATCTTGCTATCACTACAACACTTCGTATCGGAGAATATCAGAGTAAAATCACTGCTATTGGCGAGATTTGGATTGTAATAAGAAATATATCTAGTATTTTTATTATTTTTCTATTGATTTTTTACTCAATAAAAACAATGCTTAGTGTTGGAACAAGTAATTTAAAAAGTTTAATCACAAATGTCATAATCGCCGGACTACTCATTAATTTTAGTTTATTTTTTGCTCGCACAATGATCGATGCATCAAATCTTGTTTCTATGCAATTTTACAGAGCTATAGCACCAGATACAGAGAACAATACGACAGTACCTAGTGCATATACTTCTGGTGGTATATCAAATGTTTTTATGAGTAGTCTTAAAATACAGCAGATATACAACAATACTAAAGCTTTAAAAGGTGATGGCGATTTACCTATAGGTATATTTATCGCTCTTATGGGAGGAGTGCTCATGATCGTAACTGCATGTTTTAGTTTTATTGCAATTGGAATAGCTATATTTATAAGAACAGCAGTTCTACTTTTTGTTATGGCTCTTTCACCATTTTACTTTGTTGGAATGATTTTTCCTCAAATTAAAGCAGAAGTTTCTGATAGAATAAAAGATTTATTTTTTAGTCAACTTCTATTTCTGCCTGTGTATCTATTACTAATGTATATATCACTTAGATTAATCAGTAGTACTGGATTTAATTCAATCTTTTATGAAGGTATAAGTTCAAATGGAACTATTCCTCAAAATGAAGGTCCTTTTGGTGCTACATATATCGGTATAGTCATACGCTATGTTATTGCAATTTTGTTTATAAATGCACCTCTTATAGCGGCTATAAAGTTTGGAGCAATTGGGGCAAAATGGGCACCGGGGTTAAGTATAGCTACAGGGCTTGGAAAATTCATGGGTGGTATGGCAAAAAATGCAGTTGGTGTAGTTGGTAGAAATACAATTGGTAGAGTTGCTGGAACTTTAGGTAAAGGCTTCGACAGTATGGCAATCAATGCCCAGAAAACTGCCGCAGGAAGAATTGGATCATCAGCATTACGCGCAGTAGGTGTAAGTCAGGCGATTAGAGGGGGAATAAATTCAGCTGCAAAATCAAAGTATGGTGGATCGAAGTCAACGGAGGATTATGATAAAGAGGATAAAGAGAGAGCACAAACACTTTCTGGTATAAGTAGAAATAAGGAACATATAGGTAATATAAATACTTTTGTAAATTCATATAAAAATTCTGGTGGTCCTACTACTGCGGAGATTGATAAAATGAAAAAAAGCCTAAGTAGTCTTGATTCTAAAGAATTAGAAAATATAGAAATTGATATATTAAAAAATAAAAAGTTTGCATCACATATACCATCTGGAAAAATGGAAACATTGATGAAAAGCGATAAATTAACAGCGGAACAAAAAGGAGCTATAGAAAAGGCAAGAAATGAAGGATTTGAAGATATAGTAAAAAATCCAAATGGTGGAGATGAATTGATAAATATACATCTTAATGGTCGTCATCAGGATGTTGCCAAACTCCCATCTAGTATACTCAAACAAAGAGATGTGGCTAAACATTTAGATCCGGCAATGTTGAAAGCTATTGCTAATGGAAATATGGGCAAGCCAGATAGAGATGCGATAAGAGCTATAATTGAATCATATATTTCCCCAACCACAAATTCTACAATAGATCGTGCGCAGAAATACCTTAAAACAAACTTTACATTTTAATTAAAATTTATGGAATATAGTAAAGAACAAAAACTTAAAATTTACGAAACACTTCCTCAAGAACTCAAAGATGCTATTACTTCTATTGAATTACCAGAGAAAATTGATTCAATTTCAAAAAAATATTCCTTAATGCTAGATAAAGTCTCTGAATTATCTGATGAAGTGGTGCTATTTATGCTGGGATTAACAAAACAAAATAATTTTGTTGCAAATATAAGCAGGAGACTTGATATTAGTAACAAAATTGCTATCAATTTGTCTAAAGATATAAACACCGAAATCTTCGACCCTATTCGCTCATCGCTCCAACAAATACAATCAAATTCTGATAATAATGCTCAAAATATAGAAAAAAACACTGAATCTAAAGAAACAAAAATTCAAATAAAAAAAATCAATCCAGTTATTACCTCAGTACCTACCTATATAACACCCGTCAAAATAGATAAGGATATATCAAATATTGAGAAAATTGGTGACTTTACTATAGAAAAGGAGATGGAAAGACCTATAGATAGTAGAGCAGAGACAAATGAAAGCATGAATAGAAATAGTATTTTAAAAGAAATAGAACACCCAGAGAGTATAAATGGTGTATCTATGATAGATCATTTACTTACTACACCTGTAAATACTGTCGAGAAGGTTATAGAGAAAAAAATAGCAGTAAAGAATACAGAAAATGATATTAGTAGAACTGATCCGTATAGGGAAGCAATATAAGTGATGCTATAATAAATACATGCGATATCAAGTTCCACAATTTATAGAAGTTGAGGATAAAATATTTGGCCCATTGACATTGAAACAGTTCATATACCTAGCTGGTGGGGCAGGATTATCCTTTATAATTTACAAATTTCTATCATCATTTCTTCTATCAATAATACCTGTAGTTATAATTATGTCATTTTCTATTGCTTTGGCATTTTATAAAATAAATAATAAGCCTTTTATCAATGTTGTTGAAGCGGCATTCAAGTACTATACATCTGCAAAATTATTTTTATGGAAAAAAGTGCCAAATGAGAAAGCAGATAATGCTATACAAGAAGCAAAAGAATATGCCGGTATAATGGTACCAAAGATTTCTGATAGTAAATTGAAAGACTTAACATGGAGTCTGGATATAAAGGAAAGTATGTATAGCAATAAAAATCAAAAATAGAATGGCGGAAAAAAATACAAAAACAACACAGGAATTTGTACCTATACAAGAAATAAGAGATGGTATTGTAATACTCAAAGATGGATCAATGAGATCTATTATCATGGCTTCATCTCTTAACTTTGCATTGAAATCTGCGGATGAGCAGAGTGCTATTATTTTACAATTTCAAAACTTTATAAACTCTTTAGATTTTTCAATTCAGATTTTTATTCAATCAAAACGCCTTGATATAAGGCCATATATTGCATTACTTGAAGAAAGGTACAAAGAGCAAATGAGTGAATTGATGAAAATACAAACCAGAGAATATATAGAATTTATAAAAACATTTGTCGATAATAGCAATATAATGACTAAAGGATTTTTTCTAATCATACCTTTTACTCCACCTATAACTATGAGCAGTAATCCTATAAAAACATTATTGAATAAAAAAAGTAATGACAAAATACTTGAAAATGAGAAATTTGAAGAATACAGAAGCCAGCTAGAACAGAGAGTGGGAGTGGTGGAGCAAGGATTGGTAAGATGCGGTATTAGAGTAGCTGAACTTGGCACTGAAGAAGTGGTAGAATTGTATTATAAAATATTCAACCCTGGAGAGACGGAAAAGCCTATTCAAATTAATTAAGATATTATGAGTATATTTTCAAAATTATTTGCAAAAAAAGAACAGTCACCCATAGTCTCTCTTATGCCACAGGAGATATATGAAGCTGGAATACTAGAACTAAAAGATGTTATAGCTCCATCGGCATTGAAAATAAGCCCTAAAGAAATAAACTTGGGAGAAAAGGTGGCTAGAACATTTTTTGTGATTTCATATCCTAGATTCCTAACAGAAAGCTGGTTTGCACCGATAATTAACCTTGATAAAATTTTCAATATTTCAATATTTATACATCCAGTAGACACTGCTAAAATCCTCAGACATTTCCAAAAAAAAGTAGCTGAAGTGCAGAGTCAGATATCTACAAGAGAAGATAAGGGTTTGGTTAGAGATCCTATGCTTGATACTGCATACCAAGACCTTGAGGCATTGCGTGATAATCTCATGCAGGCACAAGAGAAAATATTTGATGTCGGAGTATATATAACAATATTTGGCGACAATACTACAGATCTTGATAAAATAGAGTCTGAAATAAAATCAATTCTGGAATCAAAATTGGTATATATTAAACCCGCACTATTTCAACAGGAAAGTGGATATAAGAGTGTTTTGCCAATAGGCGATGATCAGTTAGCAGTACATTCAAAACTGAACTCTTCACCACTTTCAAGTCTATTTCCATTCGTATCATTTGACCTAACATCTGACAAAGGGATACTTTATGGAATAAATAGACACAATTCCTCATTGGTACTTTTTGATAGATTTCTACTTGAAAACTACAATTCAGTAACATTTGCAAAAGCAGGCTCAGGAAAATCCTATTGTACAAAACTTGAAATACTTAGAACTCTTATGTTTGACACAGAAGTTATCGTAATAGACCCAGAAAAAGAATATGAGTACATGGCAGAGGCGACCGGAGGAAAATATTTCAATATTTCTCTAAACTCCGAGCATCATATCAATCCATTTGACTTGCCTATACCAAGAGAAGATGAAAGTGCGGCAGATATACTCAGATCAAATATTATAAACCTTGTAGGACTTTTTCGTATAATGCTCGGTGGATTGACTCAAGAGGAGGACGCAATAATAGACAGGGCAATAAGTGAAACATATGCCCTGAAAGATATAACTCCTGAATCAAATTTTAGAAATGTTGAACCACCCTTGCTTTCTGATTTTGAGCTGGTACTTGCAGGTATGGAAGGCGCTGAATCGCTAGTTGAAAGACTGACAAAATATACAAAGGGAACATGGTCAGGTTTTATAAATCGCCCCTCAAATGTAGATATAAATAAAAAATTCGTAGTATTTTCACTAAGAGATATGGAAGATGAGTTGAAACCAGTTGCAATGTATATTGTCACACACTATATATGGAATGCAATAAGAAAAGAGCTTAAAAAGAGACTGTTGGTGATAGATGAGGCATGGTGGATGATGAAATCAGAAGATACTGCATCATTTCTACTTGGACTTGCTAAAAGAGGAAGAAAATATTATCTAGGACTTGCGACAATTACTCAGGATGTTGATGATTTTCTAAAATCACCATATGGATTACCTATTATTACGAACTCTTCAATTCAAATACTACTAAAACAATCACCATCATCTATTGATAATATTCAAAGAACATTCAATCTTACCGATGAAGAAAAATATCTGTTATTGGAGTCTGATGTTGGAGAGGGAATATTCTTTGTAGGACTCAAGCATGTTGCTTTAAAAGTTGTAGCATCCTATACAGAAGATCAGATAATTACTACAAATCCTGCACAGGTTATGGCTATAAATAAAGCGAAAAAGGATTTGGAAATGTCACAGAAGTAGAAATACTGTACAATAGTCTCAATGGAGGAAAAGAAAAAAAATAGAATTGGATTTGGAATGATAATAGTGCTAATTGTTTCTGCTGGTATTGTAGATATTGTAAATATTATACCCATAATCGGTGGATTCACTACTACAGCATATTGGGCTGCGATATCTTGGTATTTATGGAAAACAGGGCATGGTCTTTTCAATTGGAAAATAGTAATACCTGAGATAGCATCTGTCGTTCTTGAATGGATTCCATATTTAAGTTTTACACCTTCGGTTGTAGTGGCAACAATAGGTATAATATTTATATCAAAATTTGAAGACAAAACAGGAATAAGTCTAATGCCTATAGCGGCTATAAAAAAAATGACCCTCCCGAGAAGATCTCCGCCATTAAATGCAAATCCTGGAATCCGTGAACCTAGATCACAAAACAACTTTCCACAGGAGAATTAAAGTATGTTAAAATATGCTTAATGAAATTGATATTTAAATTGTCTATATTAGTCATGGTTATGTGTATATTTTCACAAAATATACACAGTGTCTATGCCCAAGTTCCAACCTCAGTAGATGGAGTAAATATAAGTATGAATATCGAAAATCCGAGACCAGGACAAAGTGTTGAAATATCACTTGAAAGCTATTTGCTTGATTTAAATTCGTCTTCGATAGTTTGGCTTGTAAATAGCAAAACTCAAAATCAGGGAATAGGTTTAAAAAAGATAAGTATAATAGCTCCTAAAGTCGGTATAAAATCAACAATAACTGCTGTAATCAGAACTCCAGATGGTATAGAGGTCAGAAAATCAATATCGATTAAAACGGGCTCGGTAGAAATATTGTGGGAAACAGAAGGTCATAGTCACCCATTTTATAAAGGCAAGTTACCATTTGTATATCAAAATAAAGTAAAATTGATAGCCATACCGCATCTTTCAAAAGATGGGGTTAGAGAAATTGATCCAAAAACACTTGTGTATTCATGGAAAAATAATGGTAAATATGTGGAAAATGGTCAAGGATACGGAAAACAATCTATAGAAATACAGGGAAGCGAAATCCCAAAACCTCTTGAAATAAGTGTCAATGTTTATAATAGGGAGCAGACTGACAATAGTACAGGCTATATGATACTTGAACCAACTGACCCTAGTATTTCATTTTATGAAGATGATTTGCTTTATGGTTTACTTTTCAATAATGCCCTCACTGACAAAACTCGTTTAAATAATACTGAAATGCGTGTATTGGCAGTTCCATATGGTTTCAATATAAATAAAAACTATTCGCATGCTTGGTCAATAAATAATATTGAACAGCCTGATTTGATTAGAAATAGAAGTATAATAATAAAAACAAAAGGTGATACTGATGGTAGTTCAAATATTAGCCTTGATGTAAGAAATATTGAGGATATTTTGCAGGGCGCAAGATCAGAATTTACTGTATACTTTAATAAAAATAGAAGTGAGGAAAATACAGAAGAAATAATATTTTAAATATGAAAAAAATTTTACTTAGTCTATTTATAACAATTTGTCTTCTGCCATTTATTTCTAATGCAGAGAATTCAGCAAATACAGACGAATACAAATTGCTAGAACCATTGCCATGCATAGAGGGAGTAGAGAAAGATGGTAAAGCATGTGAAAAGGGTAGCACTATTTCTTCAATTAAATTTGATGATTATATCTCATATATATTCAAATTTGCTATAGCGATTTCAGTATTTCTATCTATTATAATACTAATATGGGGAGGATTTGAATATATGACTAGTGAAATTCCATCGCAAAAATCAGATGGTAAAAGTAGAATGAAAAATGCCATAGGTGGACTAATAATGGTTTTGGCATCATATCTTATACTACAAACAATTGACCCTAGACTGGTAGAAGTAAATACACAATTACAGAGAGTGGGTATAAATACTAGTGACTCTGAGGCATTATTTAGAGAATTAGCCTATCTGCAAAATCCAAACAATAAGGTTTATTTATCAAATGAAAAAATTAGAAATTCTGAAGAAACTATAAAAGCGCATAAGAAAGCCTTTGACAATAAAGAAATCAGTGAAGAGGAGTATAGAAGAAGAATATCACCTTTTCTTGGCGATATTGCTGCAGAAAAATATAAAATAGCACAAACTAACACTAGTAATATAGCTTATAAAGAAATTGATAATGTCTGGAACAGTGCTATTTTAGATTTTAATAATGGAAATAAAACAGCAGGCAAAAGTATCGAAAGTACAAAAATCATATATGACAAATATATTGAGGAATTGAATAAGACACAGGATTATGAAAATATTCAAAAATTAAAAGAGGAGAGGAGCTTCTATGTAAATCAAATGTTGAAATCCGAAGAAATTGCTATTGAAGCAAATAGTTATTATAAATGTAAGGATAGTAAAACACTATGTGGCTATACATCTTTTCAGAGCACAATTGATAAAAAGAAAAGTGCAGTTCAAACAAGATTACTGACATTAGAAAAAGAGTATGCTGAAATTGATACTGTAGCAAAAAGAGACAAAATGGGCGCTCAAATAACCACTCAGTATAAAACGATTACAGAAACAAGGATTCAATACTTGAAAATGGTCTTAGGAAAATAAATAATATGCTTAGAAAAATTCTCATATCTATAATAGTGATACTAATACTAGGAATAATAGGTGCAATTATATATTGGTTTATTTATTTGAAAAACCCAACTGATATAAATGACAATATTTCATTAGATAATACTTCAAATAGTGGATTTTCTCCATTTGATAGAAGTAAGCCACCCGTAAAAAAGTCTGATACAGCGAGCACAACAGATACAGTGGAATCTGATGAGATGATTGTAGAAAATAAAATACCTGAAATACCAAAACTGCGTCAGTTGAGTATTACTCCAATATCAGGAATATCTGCTAGTAGTACAAAAAATTCTTCAATTGCCCGATTTATAGACCGTGGTACTGGTCATATATATGAATCAGATAGTGAAACAATGGAGATAAAGAAAATTTCAAATACAACATTACCTAAAACATATGAAAGTTTCTGGAATAAAAATTTAAATGCATTTATTACTAGATATTTAAAAAATGAAACAGATGATATAGTAAATTTTTATGCAGAACTAAAATCAACCGGCACAACAACAACTGTAACACCTTATGAAATAAAGGGTAGATATTTATCTTCAAATATAAATCAGATTGTAGTATCGCCAAATAGAGACAGGGTGTTCACATGGAATATAGAAAATGGTAATGGAATAGGATATATATCATTATTTGACGATAAAAATAAAATTGAAATAGTAAACACGCCAATGAGACAAGTGGTATTGGATTGGCCAGAAACAAATACTGTAAGTATTACGAGCAAAGCTTCTGGTCTATCGCTGGGTTATATGTATTTTATTGATATCAAAACCAATATAATGAAAAAGGTGATAAGTGGAGTAAAAGGTCTCACAGCTAAGGCAAATAGAGATTTATCTAAGATAATATATACTACAACAAAACAGGATAAATTTTTAACATTAATTTACGATACTAAAGACAATACGAGCCAAGAAATAGTTTTTAAAACAATTAGTGACAAATGCGTATGGAGCACATTGAGAAAAAACGAATTATACTGCGCAGTACCGATTGAAATAGCTACTGGAATATACCCAGATGACTGGTATAGGGGTAATTCGTCCTTTATTGATCAAATATGGCACTTGGATGCTATAACAGGTGAGGTGCACCTTCTAGCAAATCTTATGGGATTATCAGGAAAATTGATAGATGCGACAGAACTTACACTAGACCAAAAAGAGAATTTTCTATACTTTATAAATAAAAGGGATTTGACTGCATGGTCATTGGATTTGAATAAATAAAATTATAGAGGTTCGTGATTCTTTATATGTCTTCTTACTACTATTTCTTGCCCAAGAGTGAATAAACTACTAATAGTCCAATATATAGCAACTACAGCTGAAATCTTATATGAAATAAAGAAAACCATAACTGGAAATATATATTTCATATTTTTCATCATATTTTGAGCCATATCAATAGATGGATTGTCTGAATTCGCATTTACCTTTACATTAGATGCCGCTAGAGAGAAGTGTAATTGCAGATATTGTGCAATAGCCGCACAAATCGCAAGGAAAATATTACTTTTTGCTATATCAAATATACCAAGAAAACTCATATCAATAGTAGGTATTGATATGAAACTATAGAGAAGTTCCGGTTTTACATTTGGCAAGCCCGAATTCATAAATATTGAATACAGTGCCCAAATAATCGGTAATTGCAGTAAAAGAAGCAGAAAACTTGAAAATGGATTTACTCCTTTTTTCTTGTATAATTCCATAACTTTTAATGCTTGTTGTTGTTTGTCTGTAATTGTTCTTTTTAATTCATTTAATTCTGGTTCTATTTCTTTCATTCTAACCTGAGTGATAGTAGCCTTCTTTGAAAGGGGAAATAGTATAAGACGAACAATAATAGTGAATAGGATTACAGAAAAACCTGCGTCAATCCATGGTATAACATCAAATATAAATATAAGCCCATTGTAAAGTGGTTTGAAAACTATAATATTATATAAATAAGAAATCATAAGATATATTCTACTTTAAAATACCTATTTTAACAAAGATTTTATCTATTTCATTTGATAAATCAGTGAATTTTAATTTATCTACACCTATTTTTGCAATAAAAATTACATTGAAACCAAGAATTATCTTTTTTTCAAAATTTTTAATAATTGAATATATCTTTTTCTTTATTTTATTTCTCAAAACGGCTGTTTTTGCTACTTTTTTAGGCACAGATACGGCAAATCGGCTTATTTTATCTGTTTTTTTAACTTTTATAATCAAAAAAGGATTATGAAATGATTGTCCTTTTTCAATTATATCGCTAAATAATGCTGTACTTAGTCTTTTTGACTTAGTTAACATATCTGATACTTCTCATTACACTGCTATCTTTTTTCGTCCCTTTGTTCTTCTTCTCTTCAATACTCTTCGTCCTGTAGAAGACTTTGAACGAACTAGAAATCCATGTGTTTTTGCTCTCTTTCTTTTTTTTGGTTTGTATGTAAATGACATATGTAAAAGCAGTATATATTATTATTAACAACTTATCAACATGTTTATAAACTTTTAACAAGTTTTGCAATTTTTAAAAAAGTATATACTGTTCAGATGAAAGATCATATCGAACTCTGGGAAAGGGCACTTGTTGACATAGAATTGGCAGTTTCTAAAGCAAATTTTTCTACATGGTTTAGTGGAACTTATATTATGAAAAATGAAGATGGTGTAATCTATCTCGGAGTACCAAATTCATTTATTCAGGAATGGTTATATAAAAAATTTCACAATACTATTTTAAAAACTCTTAGACATCTGAATGATCAAGTTAGAGGACTTGAATATACAATAGTTAAAGATTCAGAAAAAAGAAAGGAGGAAGAAAAGAAAAAATCTCAAATAAGCCCTACAATATCTATACCGCTTCAAGATTTCTATATAAATAGGGATGATAATTTGAATCCTAGATATGTTTTTGATTCATTTGTTGTTGGACCTTTCAATGAATTGGCCCATGCTGCTTCAAAATCTGTAGTGAAAAATCCAGGAGGTTCATATAATCCATTGTTTATATACGGCAATACCGGTCATGGAAAAACACATTTAATACAGGCAATAGGTAATCATATAAAAAAGGATTTTCCACAAAAAAAAGTATTCTATTTAACATCAGAAAGATTTGGTTCTGAGTACTTTTCTTCATTACAAAACAATACAACACAAAAATTCAAAGATAAATATAGAAAATATGATGTGATTATTATGGACGATATTCAATTTTTCGCAAATAAGGAAAAATTTCAAGAAGAATTATTTCATCTTTTTGAAACTTTCTTTCAATCAAATAGACAATTGGTATTTTCATCTGATAAACATCCAAACTTTATACCCGGACTTGAGGATAGGCTAAAATCTAGATTCAATCAGGGAATGATAATAGATATTCCATCACCAGATCATGAATCTAGAATGGCAATATTAAAAGCAAAAAGTTTAATAAGTAATGTTGATTTAAAATCAGATATACTTGAATTTCTCGCTACAAATATAGAAAGTAATGTCCGTGAACTTGAGGGTGTTGTAAATGCTATAGTTTGTCAGACACAGCTTAAAAACAGGCCTCTTTCATTGCTTGAAATAAAAAATTTGATTAAAAACAATACAAAACAAAAGAAAAATATATCCACAAAAGAAGTAATAAAATTAATTTCTGATTTTTATAATATAAGTGAAGAAAGTGTTTTTAATAAAACAAGAAAAAAAGAGGTTGTTAAACCCAGACAAGTAATAATGTATATATTAAGAGAAGATTTTAATATTTCATTTCCATCAATTGGTGATAAATTGGGTGGAAGGGATCATACAACTGTCATACATTCTTGTGATAAAATCAAAGATGACCTTAAAACAGATAGTGTTCTTATGGAAGAGATAAGTCAAATCCGAGCAATGATGTGAGGATTTGTTGATAAGATTGTGAATAAGTTTGTGGATAGAATAGTGATAACTTGTTTATAGTATTGTTGAAAAGAATAGATAAATATTAATTTTAAGTAATACTAAATAAGTTATTAGTTTATGTACTTGTTTTATCAACATTTATCAAATAGAAAATATAGTCTGTAATAAGAATATAATTGAGTTATCACCATATCCACATGACTAATAATAACAATAAGTATTTATATAATAAATATAACTAATTATGAATATAGAATGCATACAAGATAGATTGAGAGAAGCGATAGGTTATGTAGAGAGGGTAGCAAATAAACATATGACTTTACCAGTTTTGTCATGTATACTTTTTGACGCATCAGTTAAAAACCAATTAACTCTCAAAGCTACAAATTTAGATTTAGGTATTGAAATAACTATACCAATAAAAACAAATGAAACAGGTATGATGGCAGTACCGAGCACTACCATTAATTCATTCCTAATCAACGCTATAAGCGATGATAAAGGTGTTAACCTCTCATTGTCGCAGGGTAATTTAAAAATAAGCACCACACGCAATTCTGGAATAATAAAAACATTATCACATGAAGACTTTCCAAGTATTCCAAAAGTTGATAATTCGGATAATTTTACAATACATTCAGGTGATTTTGTTAAAGGATTGAAATCTGTCTGGTACAGTTCATCTATTTCTAGTATTAAACCAGAATTATCTAGTGTTTATGTATACTGTGATGGAGAATTTGTGGTTTTTGTTGCTACAGACTCATTTAGACTTGCAGAAAAGAAAATAAAAATTAAAAAAAGTAAGGATTTTGGTCAAATTTTAATTCCATATAAAAATATTCCAGATATTATAAGAGTTTTAGAATCATTAAATAATGAAGTTCAGGTAAATTTAGATAAAAATCAAATTTCATTTACTCATAATGGTATATACATGGTTTCAAGGGTTATAGATGGATCATTTCCAGATTATAAACAAATAATACCCAAAACATATGCAACAGAAATTACTGTTCTCAAACAGGATTTTATTAATACTTTAAAATTATCAAATATTTTTTCAGATAAATTTAATCAAATAAATATTAAAGCGATGAAATCTATAGGAAAATGTGAAATTAAAACAAAAAATAATGATATAGGTGAAAATATAACAAGTCTTGATTCTAGTATAATGGGGGAGGATATTGATATTAATTTTAATTATAAATATATAATAGACTGTTTTCAGTCAATAGAATCAGATAGTATTAACCTGATGTTCAATGGACTAAATAAACCAATGGTTATAGTTCCAATATCAGACACATCATTTAGATATTTAGTAATGCCAATGAACAGATAAAAATGCAAAATATAGGAAAATTTTTTGAAAGATTTAATAATATTGCATTAAAAGAATTAAAAAAAAGAGAGATAATATGTAGTATTATAGAAAATACTTTAAAACAAAATATTGAAATAAAAGATATTAGTATTAAAAATGGAATTATAGCTATAAAAGGCAATCAAACACTTAAAAGTGAAATCTATTTAAAAAAAACACTGTTAATAAGTTTAATATCAGAAAAAACTAAAGAAAAAATATCAGATATAAAATAATTATTTATTAATCTGAATATCTATTGAAGATTCACCTCTATTAAAAATAGTGTCATAAACTATAACCTTAACACTATTATTGTTCTGTATTCCATCTATGTTTTTTGGATAAAATGATATATTTTTTAAATTTCCATCATTAGTTGAAATAAATTTACCATTAACATAGAGATCCAGTTTTTTTATAGGATATTTACTATTAATAACTACTCCAATATTAATTAAAGAATTCATTTCAAATAAAGTTTCTTTCTGACTTATTGTTAGAATGACTTTTGGAATATTTTCTTCAATATGAATATCATCTTTTTCAATTGGTATACTTATTACGCTATTTTCACTAAAATTTGGATTTTTAATTTTCCATTCATCAAACCATTTTCTAACACCATATTCCCAATATTCATACTGAGAGTCTTGTTTTGGATCATCTATAAAATCTACACCAGGATTATTTTTATCAATCCAGTGAAGAATAGTATGAACATTGTTAAATAAAATTTCCTGCGTTGTTTCTGGTGGGGTAAACTGTGTCGCTACCTTACCAGAAATAGAATCTTTTTTATATGAAATTCCACCTTGCCATATACCTCTAAGTACAGGTTTTACATCTGTAGATAATTCTTCGGGTTTTTTGAAACTTTCTTTTTCAATCATATCATTTATTTCAGCCATAAACGCTCCCCAAACGGGAGTTATGATAACTCCCGCAATTTTCTTTTCCATTGGACTATTGTCATTTTTACCAGCCCAAGCGCCGACTGAAATATTTGGTGTATATCCCTCAATCCACACATCACGAAAATCATTTGTAGTTCCTGTTTTCACCGCTATTGGCTTATTTAAATTATCTACAACTGAAGATATACTATTCAGTCTAATTTTAGGATCAGATAAAATATCGTTTATTTGCCTTGCTGACTGGCTAGTTATCGCTTGAACAGGGTTTAATTTTGCTTCTTCCAATACATTACCTTTACTATCTTCAACACGAAGCACTGATCTGTATTGATTTCTTATACCATCGTTTGCAAATACGCCGTATGCGCTGGTTAATTCTAGTAAAGAAACTTCACCACCACCTAGAACCAAAGTAAGTCCATATCTGTCTGGTTCATTTAAACTAGTTATTCCCATAGCTTCTGCGGTCTCTATAGAATCAGAAATACCAGCAAGGTATAGAGTTTTCACAGCGGGGATATTTCTTGAATGAGCCAATGCCATTCTCATTGTTTCTGGCCCTTCAAAAATATCATCATAGTTATCAGGAGAATAGCATGTTTTTTTATCATCATTGGGATTTTCTTTTGGAATTTTTGGTTTACCTTCTGGTGTGCATTGAGTTGAAAATTCAGTTTTGACATCAAAAAGTATGGTATCTGGCGTATAACCTTTCATAAATGCAGTAGCATATACAAAAGGTTTAAATGTAGAACCAGGTTGTCTATATGCAGTTGTTATATTGAAATTTCCATAACCCTTTTCAAAATAGTTACGAGAACCAACCATGGTCAATATATCACCAGATTTCGGATCTATAGCGATCATCGCAGTATTGCTAGCATTAAAAGAGTTTTCCAGTGTTTTTGAAAAATTTTTTATCACTTTTTCAGCCTTTTCTTGCATTATGTAATTTAAAGTTGTAATAACTTTCAATCCTCCTTCCTCAACCACATCTTCACTATATTTATTAACTAAATAGTCCTTAACATAAAGTGCAAAGTGTGGAGCTCGTATTCCCGAAGTGTTTTTTTCTAAGAAATTAACTTTTTCTGTCATTGCAGTTTTATACTCATCATCTGTAATGAATCCGTTCACTTTCATCTGCTGTAGCACGAGATTCTTTCTAATATCGAGCCTTTCTTTGTTTGGGCCATAAGGTGAATAGAAGGTGGGGGCTTGAGGAATAGAAGCTATATACGCGGCTTCCGCCAATGTTACATCCTTTGCGGTTTTGCCAAAAAATGTTTTACTTGCTTCTTCAACACCATAAATACTTCCACCATAAGGATTTTCATTTAAATATGTATTCAATATCTGATCTTTCGATAGAACTCTCTCCAGCTTTACTGCCAATATCCATTCTTTGAGTTTTCGAGTTATGGTTTTATCTTTTGTCAGTATTGAATTTTTAATAACTTGCTGGGTTATGGTTGATCCACCTTGGGTGATTTTTGATCCAGGAGTTATATTTGAAAGTATTGCGCGAAAAATCGCAGTTGGCTTTATTCCTTTATGTGTGTAGAATTCCAAATCTTCAATAGCGATAGTCGCATCTTTAATTTTTTTTGAAATGTTTTCAAATAGAATTACTGTTCTTTTTGCGTCATTATGTATATCGTATAAGAGAACTTGACCAGTTCTATCAAAAATCTTTGTGGATTGTGCAACTTTTCTAGTTTCAAAAACACTCAAATCAGGTGTTTTGAGCGTTGTAAACCATACAATACCTATACCTGACAATAATAGACAGAATGAAATGAATAAAAGTATAAGAGGCTTTAAAACGCGCCATTTCCATGAATTAAAAAAGCTTTTCTTATGTGACATTTAGAAATTTTAACATAAATATGTTACATTACATAGTAATAATAAAGAAAACAATGTTTAATTTTAATAAAGAAAAAGTGATA
>CAYHFF010000002.1:28151-32238 GCA_964355845.1 uncultured Candidatus Saccharibacteria bacterium | reverse complement strand
ACTTCATCATGTGAACCGATAGATTTTAAATATATATTCTTCTCGTCAAAAGAAAAAATAATTCTATACTGATGGTTGATCTTACACGCATAAGAACCTAAAAGTTTCCCATGTAGTTTATGGGTATGTAGCGTCGAAGTGTGTATATCATTTTCTAATAAATCAAAGACTCTTTCTATGGTTGTAGCCAAATCTCTATGACTTCTGAAAAATTTCTGAAGTTCCCTGATAAAGGAATCGGAAGAGGTAAGTGCTCGCATGAACAATAAGGATTAACGAACTTTCTTAAGAACATCCCTCATTAAAGCTTTGGCGGAAGAGTATATCTTAAATTTTCCATTCTTTATTTCCCAGTCAGATTGAGCAACTTTAAATTCAAGCAATGTGCGATTTGCCTTTTTTATTGATTTCTCTAGTCTATTTGTTTCTCTTTGTAATATAAGCGCATTCATAATAGTCTAATTATAAGTCGGTAAATTTGCTTTGTATACTTGACTTTCTAAAGATCTGTTGGGCGCTCTTTTATTACTTCTCCTCCTTAAACTCTGCATCCTTCACATCCTCTTCCGGACATTTATCTGTATTAAGGGGATTTTTTATATAATTTCTTTTGTTAATTTCAATGTAAGTTTACCCTTTACCTTGCCATGTGTCTTTGATTCAATAAAAACTATTGCATCTCGCAAGTCTTCAAACCTCTCAGGTTCTTTTTGTAGCTTCTGAGAGTCAAGTTTAAATCCTTTTATTAGATACTCCCGTAGAGTCTTTGTTGCCCAAATACGAAATCGAGTGGCTTTCTTGGAATTTACTCTGTAGCCTACTGAAAGTATTATGTCAAGATTATATGATTCGATATCACGTATAACCTCTCGGCCGCCTTCTGTTTGAACTGTTGCATTTTTTGCAACAGTTGCCTTTTTATCAACTTCACCTGAATTAAAAATATCCTTAATATGCTTTGATATTACAGATTTGTCACGACCAAATAATTCAGATATTTGATTTAAAGAAGCCCATATCGTCTCTTTATCTGTATCTGCACGAAGTTCCACTGATCCTTTTGGACCAGTGTAGAGTAGTAATGTACCATTTTCATTTTTTAAGTTAGTTTTTGCCATTGTATTATTTATTAGAGTAATAATGGACATATTTTATCAAGTTAAATGGGCTTTAGAAGTTCACAAGTATGATAAAACATTGTTCAATACAAAACCTTTACTTTTAATTATATTTGTGATATAAATCATGCAACAGTTTTTCGACAATAACAAAACAGGTCGGCACGAAAGGGCCGGGTTACCTGAACAAAAACTAGTTTATAGTATGGCTATCAAATTCACACCAGAAGACATTGCTTACTATCAGTTTGAGATTGTTAGAATCAAAAAAGTTTGTTGTTGCTGTGGTTGTGACATTCCAATTGGCAATGAAGCGGTTGTAGGAACCAAAACCAATGTAGTGGCCAAGGAAGACGAAGGATTCTACTTCTTTGACCATGATCACTATTCAAAAGCAAGAGGAAGTTATGTTCGACCTTACGACGAACCTTATTGCAAGGCTCATCCAGATTGATTTCGAATTACCCTAACCCCGATCGTGTCCCCGAGCCTTGACTCAGGAACACCGTCGGGAATTTTTTTCCTACTTCTTTTCCTTAAACTCCGCATCCTTCACATCCCCTTCCGGACCCTTGTCTGTGTTGAGGGGATTTTCTTTTGTTGGATTTGCTTGTTCTTGTTTTGATTGTTCCGCTTGTGCCTTTGATAATATTTCACCAATCTTTGAAAGCTCGCTTGAAAGCGCTTCTGTAACTTTTTTCAAATTTGCCTGATCAGTTCCCTCCTTTGCTGTCTTTACATCCGCTATTTTATCCTCAATAGACTTACGGAGATCTGCAGGAACTTTGTCTCCTGCGTCTTTCAATGACTTTTCAGAAGTATGTATGAGCTGTTCTGCCATATTTTTTGCTTCTACCATTTCCTTTTTCTTTGCATCTTCTACTGCATTCATTTCTGCATCCTTTTTCATTTTTTCTACTTCCTCTTTTGAAAGTCCTGAGCTTGCTGTGATTTTGATTGAATTAACCTTGCCAGTTGTCTTATCTTTTGCGGTTACAGAGAGTATTCCATTTGCATCGAGATCAAAGGTAACTTCGACTTGTGGCATACCTCTTGGAGCAGGAGCAATGCCATCTAGTATAAAGCGTCCTAGAGACTTATTATCGCTCGCCATTGCCCTTTCCCCTTGTGTTATGTGAATTTCTACAGATGTCTGATTGTCCGCTGCTGTAGAGAAGATTTGAGATTTCTGTGTAGGTATAGTGGTATTTTTTTCTATTAGCTTTGTTGCTACTCCTCCCATAGTTTCAATAGATAGAGAAAGCGGAGTAACATCTAAAAGTAGCACCCCTTTTACATCTCCAGCTAGAATTCCTCCCTGTATCGCCGCTCCTACCGCAACCACTTCGTCTGGATTTACACCAAGGTGTAGCTCCTTTCCGAAGAAATCTTTCACCGCTTTTTGCATTGCTGGCATACGAGTCTGTCCTCCTACTAGAATTATTTCATTTATATCAGTAATCTTGAATGGAGAAGCACCCATTGCCCTTTTTGTAATTTCCATTGCACGCTCAATGAATTCCCTAGTAAGCTCTTCAAGCTTTGCTCGAGTCATAGTTACAAGCAAATGCTTTGGTCCATCTGCGCCCGATGTTAGAAATGGGATATTCACCTCTGTTTGCATTGCAGTGGAGAGTTCTATCTTTGCCTTTTCAGCCGCTTCATCGAGTCTCTGCAGAGCAAGCGCGTCTTTTCTTACATCTATTCCTTCTTGTTTTTTGAACTCATCTGCAAGCCAATTGATAATTTTCTGATCAATATCTTTTCCTCCGAGATGCGCGTCTCCGTCAGTTGACTTTACTTCCACCACATCATCTCCGACTTCAAGCACAGAAATATCAAATGTTCCTCCACCAAAGTCAAAGACTACTATTTTTTCATCTTTCTTTTTATCAAATCCATAAGCAAGCGCCGCTGCAGTCGGTTCATTTATAATTCTCTTTACGTCGAGCCCTGCTATCTTTCCTGCATCTTTTGTTGCCTGCCTCTGGGCATCGTTGAAATACGCAGGCACCGTGATCACCGCTTCTGTTACCGGCTCGCCGAGTCGTGCTTCTGCATCGGCTTTCATCTTGCCGAGTATCATGGCAGATATTTCCTCCGGTCTATACCATTTGTCTCCCATCTTTACTTCTATTCCACCCGTTGCTGACTTTTGCATCTCAAATGGCACTGATGCACGGTCTTTCTGCACTGCAGTATCATCGAAGTTGTGCCCGATAAATCTCTTTATTTGATATATCGTGTTCTTTGGATTGGTAACTCCCTGACGCTTTGCCAGAAGTCCTACCATTCGGTCGCCTGTTTTTGACATAGCGATGATAGACGGTGTTGTTCTCGCACCTTCTGCATTTTCTAATATTTTTGGGGTACCTGCTTCCATTACCGCTACTGCGGAGTTGGTGGTACCAAGATCGATTCCTATTATTTTGGACATGTTGTTTTATTTAGTTAATTGTTGTAATTTGTTAGTAGAGAAAGGAATACTTATGAAAGTTTTGTTCTTGGTGACGTTAGTAGTGCTCTTTGTTTCAGGTATTGTCTTCACAATATTGGGGATAAAGTTGGGTCAGCATCTGATCACCGTGCTTGGCATAATTATGCTGATAAGCGCCCCTATGATGCTTCCTGTCGCAAAGAGACTCTGACTACAGTCTCCCAAAGAAGGCCTCTCAACGAGTTGTTGCGGGCCTTTTCTTTTATCTAAAAGCCGGTGCCCGTGTCGGTTGACTCATAAAAAATTCTAAAGAAAAATAAGGAGAGATTTTTGAGGCAAAAGATGGGGTAAATGTATAAGTTGTAGATTTTGAAATATTAAAAATAGGTAGGCAAAGTAATTTTTCTTTCTTTGAAATAGGCTCAATAGAAACTATTTGTCCCCTTCCATCAACAACAGTAAATCGCACACGGACTAGAGTTCCATTTTTGTCTTTTACTATTCTTTCGAAAATACTATTCAATTGTTTATT
>CAYHFF010000002.1:17634-28051 GCA_964355845.1 uncultured Candidatus Saccharibacteria bacterium | reverse complement strand
AACTGGTATCAATTCTCCTATTAAATTCTCATTTGA
Source organism: uncultured Candidatus Saccharibacteria bacterium (assembly GCA_964355845.1). Classification (GTDB taxonomy): domain Bacteria; phylum Patescibacteriota; class Minisyncoccia; order Phycocordibacterales; family PALSA-1337; genus CAIOGI01. The sequence continues at coordinate 28,015 of CAYHFF010000002.1, read as the reverse complement.
AAAACGAGCAAAATCTTTTTGCGCTTCCAAGTCACGCTTTCTGACATTGATAAATTCTGCTTTATCTTTCTGCCAATTATTGAGGTATTCTTGTTTTTCCTCTATTGCTTTAGAAAGCTTTTCCTTTAGTTTTTTTATATAATCATGAGAAGATTCCTCTGCAACAACAGATTCATCCAGATTTTCATCTTTTTCAATTGTTATATCATTTTCATCTTTCATTATATATCAATTATATTATATAAATAGATTTTACTATTATCTCTTACTCCACTGTGGTGACTTGCGGGCTTTCTTTAGACCGAACTTTCTTCGCTCTTTCGCCCTTGGATCTCTCTTTAGAAAACCTGCTTTCTTTAGTTTTCCTCGTAATTCTTTATCCCAGTCTATAAGTGCGCGAGCAATACCATGTCTTACTGCTTCTGCCTGACCGTTTATTCCTCCACCCTTTACAATTACTGTTATTTTAAATTTTGTTTCAGTGAGTTTTGACTCTGCATAGGCATCATTTATAACCTTAATCAATTCTTTTGTAGAAAAATACTCCTCTATAGTTTTACCATTTATATCATATGACATCTTTGAACTCGGAGTTATGCGAATACGAGCAGTAGCAGTCTTTCTACGACCTATTGCTTCTATGTATTTATCTGTTGTTTTTATAGCTGTCATAGGAATTTCTATTATATTAATCTGTAATTGTTAAATTTTTCATCATCTGCTTTCGTAATGTGTTTGATGGCAACATTCTGTATACTGCTCTTTCAAATGCTTCTTTTGCGCCTTTTCTAGCTATCAAATGTGAAAGTGTTTCAGTATATAGACCACCTCTAAATCCTGTAAAAGTCACATATTCTTTATTATTTAATTTCTTTATATCAAAAGATGCTTTATTTGTATTTATTATCTTTACTGAAATTCCACAAATTTTATTTCTAACAAAATTTATATTTCTTTTACCAATCAGAAAACTTGCTGCCTCACTAGCAACTCTTCCCATTTTTTTGCCGGTAGCATCTATTATTTTAGCTTCCAATATTTTTGTTTCTGGTTTAGTCATGGTATTTCTTATATATTATACAAATTCAATCATGGCCATAGGTGCGGAATCTAGCTTGCGATTGGAAATTTTTATAATTCTTGTATATCCGCCATTTCTGTCCTTATACTTTGGAGCTAGTGTAGTAAAAAGAGTATTTACTTCTTTTTCACCTCCAATTCTTGAAATGATCAATTTCCTTGAAGCTAGTGAGCCTTTTTTTGCTTTTGTGACAAGCTTTTCTACATATGGACGAAGTTCCTTTGCTTTTGGCAGAGTTGTTGTAATTCTGTTTTCATTTATTAAATTACGAGCAAGAGAGCGCATCAAAGCATTTCTTTGATCTTTTTCCAATCCGAATTTTCTCTTGTTTGAATGATGTCTCATATTATTTTAAACAGATTATTTCAGTGTGATACCATACTGTGAAAGCACCTTTTTTATCTCTTGCACACCTTTACTACCCAAGCCTTCAATATCTAGAATATCAACTTCTTTTTTTCTTGCAAGTCCTCCTACTGTTCTTATATTTGCGCCTGTTATAGCCTTTGTTGTTCTAGGTGAAAGACCTATAGCGTCTATTCTTGTCTTTAAAAATTCTACATCCATTTCTGGCTCTGATTCTGATACTGTTGCTTTTGATATTTCTTCATCTTTTAATTCCTTTATAACTTCATCTTCCTTAAATCCTACTATTGATTTGAGTTGTGTAATCATAAGTAAAATAGAATTCTCAAGAGCTTGTTTTGGAGTGAGAGTACCATCTGTTTCTATAGAAATTCTTAGACGATTGAAATCAGTTCTATCGCCTACTCGCATATTTTCTACTTCATAATTTACTTTTTTTATTGGAGTAAATGTAGCATCAACAGATATAGTTCCTATATCGACTCTGTCTTTTGTTAGAATTTCCTTTGACACATATCCTAAACCCTTCTCAACTGTTATTTCTATATCGAGGTCAGATGATTTGTCTGTAAGTGTAGCTATTACCAATTCTGGATTTAAAATTTCAACTTGTCCAGGTACTTCTATATCTTTTGCTATTGCTATTTTTATACCCTTAACCTTTAGTCTTAATGTCTGAGTTTCATCGGTTATTAAATTTATTCTTAATTTCTTAAGATTAAGAAGTAGAGAAATAACATCTTCTTTTACACCGTCAATTGATGCAAATTCATGATCTGCTCCTTTTATTTTTACTCTTGTAACAGCTCCTCCTGGAAGTGAAGAAAGAATAATTCTTCTGAGTGAATTGCCTAATGTATGACCGTACCCTGGGTATAAGCCGTCAATTTCGTATATACCACTAAAACCTTCCTCACGAATTATCTTTGGCTTTGATGGAACAATTATTGAATGATTTGACATATTTTTATTATTAAAAATTATTTACTAATTTTAACGACTATAAAATTCCAAAACTGAACCAACATTAAACATCAACTCTGTCCTTGCAGAAGTCGGTATCCCCTCTATGGTAAACTCTTTCTTTTCAAAGTCCATTTTCAGCCATGCTGGAATTTTTAATGTTTTCATTCTCTCGTCCAATGTGCTGAAAATCAACTTTTTCTTACTACCCTCGCGAATACCTATAATATCACCAATTTTCACTTGATATGATGGTATTGTTACTATTTTCCCATTTATAGTTAAATGTCCATGAGATGTGATCTGTCGAGCTGCCTGACGAGTAGTTGCAAACCCTGCTCTTAGAGCAACATTATCAAAACGACTTTCAAGTAAAGAGATTAGATGATCGCCAGAATTTCCACGCATATCTGTCGCCTTTTTTATATAATTTGAAAATTGCTTGCTTGTGATGCCATAACTATATCTGGCTTTTTGTTTTTCTATCATTCCAAGACCATAATCACTTTTTGCTTTGGGCCTAGTTGTCCTACCTCTCTGCTCCTGCCGAACTGCAAATTTCTGTGTTTGTGTCTTTTCAAAAACAGATGCCCCCAATCTCCTTGCTATTTTGTATTTTGGTCCTATTATCATAAAATTATTATACTCTTCGTGGTTTCTTAGGCTTTGGTCCATTATGTGGTACTGGAGTTTCATCTACAATTGTTGAGATATTTATTCCTCTTGAAACAAATCCTCTTATAGCTGACTCTCTGCCAGAACCTACACCATTTACAACAACTTTTATATCTTTTAAACCTAAAAGCTCTGCCTTTGATGACAGAGTCTCGCCAACTTTTGCAGCTGCAAACGGTGTTCCTTTCTTTGCTCCTTTAAACCCCAATGATCCGCATGATGACCACATGATAGCATTACCTTTTATATCAGTTAATAATACCTTTGTGTTATTGTAAGTAGATTGAACATACAAAATACCAGAATCAAGCCTCTTCTTTGATAGAGATGATATTTTTGGAGCTTTATCTTTTGTCTCTGGGTTAATTGTTGTATTTTGCTTTACTGCCATAATGTATTTATTCTATATTATTTCTTATCTTCTTTCTTTCTTCCAGAACCCATAGTCTTTCTTATATTTCCTCTTACTGTTCGAGAATTTGTCTTTGTTCTCTGACCCCTTACTGGTAAATGTCTCATATGACGACTCCCTCTATATGTTTTAATATCTTTATGCCTTTTTATATTTGCTGATACTTCTCTTTTCAAATCTCCTTCAATTCTGTACGCTTCAGTGATCTTTCTGATTTCATTCTCCTGTTCAACTGTGAGATCCTTTGCTTTTATATTTTGATCAACTTTGGCTTTGCTCAAAATATTTAAAGCCCTCGATCTACCCACACCATATAGCACTGTCAATGCTATATCTAATTTTTTTGTATCTGGAATTGTTATACCTAGTATTCTCATAATATAATATTATTTAGCCCTGTCTCTGCTTATGTCTAGGATTAGCTTTGCATATAACATAAACATAACCCTTTCTACGGACTGTTTTACATTTTGGACAAATTTTCTTTACTGATGCCTTAACCTTCATTTTATAAAAATTAATTAAGCTAATCTTAAAATCTCTTAGTAATTCTTGCTCTACCGCCATATGGATCCAATTCTAGCTCAACTTTATCACCTATAAGAACACGAATTCTATGCATTCTCATTTTACCCGCTAAATATGCCAATATTATGTCTTCCCGACCATCAATTTTCACCCTAAAAAGAGTGTCTGGCAATGCCTCAGTTACTATACCAAAGACTGTTGTAGTAACTTTTTGCTTTTGACTATTCTCTTTGTGATTTGAGCTATTATTGATATTGGAATCCATTAAATTTCGCGTTTATCCATATTAACAGAAGTATAGTATGGAAGTCAATAGCTTGTAGTTTTATATACCCTAAATTTTGACTACTTATACTCTATTTTTATCTTTTCAATAGAATCTGGGAAAAACCTCAACCAGAATGGTGTAATGAGGGAATATGCGCTACCAATTGCGCCATATTTATTGAATATAGCATTGCTTTCTTCAAGTTTTAAACCCTTGAGTTCATTTTTAAGCTTATCTTCATCCAATGTTCCAACAATAGATATATCGCCTTTCAAAGTAAATATCATAGGACTACCTTTCTGTGCTGAAAAATCTTTTGAATTTGATAGCTTGAATACTAAATCCTTATCGCCGATTATATTGTATGTGTCTGATGGAAACTTTTTAGTCTCAGTGCCAGCTAGACTTTTCACAAGTATATCAGTTTTAAATACTGCTATATAAATAGTTGCATTTAATGTGAGTTCCGCTTTATTTGCATCTTTCATTATCGGCTCACCCGCATCATATTTTATATTATATGCAGAATCATAATATGTATAATTAGCTGGAGTAACAGTTTTTATTTTATTCAATAATTTATCTTTTAACGATTCTTCCATAAGCTTTACGGCAGAATTCTTCACCTCTTCTGATATAGTTATTTTATTTCCAGAAAATCCTCCAGTAGTATCTGTTTTTAGTCTCGCATAGAATTTATCGTATTTTTCCATGCCAATATATCCCGGTAATTTAAAATCATACTTAGTATCTACAGATTTTAAATTGTAATTCGCGCCGGCTTTATCTGCGACAACTACAACATCTATACTTCCTGGATTAGTTTTCTGCGCAGGTACTGTAATTGTCTTTGTTGTTCTAAATACCAAACCGTCTGTATTTGAAATCCTAGTGCCTGCCACTAAGACTTGATTTAAATTGTTTTTATTAAATATAGTTGCAATTCCTTTTGATTTTGTTTGCAATAATGGTCCTTTTATTGCAGGTACTGTAGATGTTGCAGTTGATTTTGCAGTCAAAACTTCATAACTCAAATCAGTAGCGCTATCTTTCTTTGCTGTATAGGTGCCATTGATATTTAAATTCACAATTTTTGGAGTTATAGTGACTACTGCTTTTGAATATGAAAGTGAGAATGCAAATACGATAACTGATATTGATAGGAGTATAATAACGAAAGCCAAAAGACTTCTCGGTGAAAATTTATTCTTTTTTTTCGAAGGTTTTTTTATAAAAACAGTTTCAATGTCATTATTGTTATCGTCTAAATCAGTTTTTGTATTTTTTCTTGATCTTTTCGATGTCTTATAATCATCATCTTCTATTTCCTCATTACGAGAAATACCGATACTCCTTATTGAGCGTCTTTTACCTGACATTACTATATCCTGTACTATTTTCTTAGGCATTTTCTATGATTATAACATAGCACCTAGCACATGTGTATACATATTTATTATTCTTCCATTATCTTTGCCAACAAAATCATCATATGGAAGTATCTCTAGAACAATACGATTTTGTGATATCAAAGCGCTTTTAAAAAAAGCAAAATGATCATGAGCAGATAGATAAACTCTCTTGGGAATATGCATAATGTCAAATGAACTTAAAAATGAGTCAATGCACATATTGCTAAAGGATATAGTAAAACTATCTACTATGCTGGATATTTTCTTTTTATCAATTTCACTCAATTTATTGTCATAATACATAGTAAGTAATGAATCTGCAGATTCTAGACTATGTTTAGTTGATAAAGCTATTTTTCTAAGTAAAGTCTTTGAACCGAAAGGAAATGAGGAGATATGCTTGCATTGATTATTTTTTACTACAATTATATCTGTCAATTCACCATGCGCATGTACATATATATAGTCTGTATTTTTTGATATTGCGCTAGGTATTGCTAGATACTGCGTAAGTAAAGCTGAATGAAATGATTGATTTTTAATATGAATAACTTTATTTATAGAATGTTTCAAATTATCAATAAGTCCTTTTTCTGCAAGTGATACTGAAAAGGAGATCTCCAACTTATGAGCTTCCCTGCCATTGTAAACATCTACTGAATAGCCGTTTAATTTTATATCATAAATTTTCTTTTCAAATACATAAGCGTTAAATTTACTTGGTGTTTTGTCTATTTCCTTATTTATAATTTTATTTATAATTTCATCTGAAATATTATTATCACTATCAAAATCAACCTTAATAGTCTTCAATTCAGAAAATACCCATGGAGATGAGAGTACAAAATGTATATTAAAAATATTTTTATGTCCTGATACTTTGATAAGATTTGAAACTACATCATGTGCCAGTTTCAATATTTTTTTCTTTATTCTCTCGCTATTGCTCGGCGCAATATTTTCTTCAATTGACTTATTGCATGTTGAAATTATTTTATTATCACCATTTTCATAATTCTCTACCAAAACTCCATGTATCAAATCACTTTGAATATCGAGAATTATACTTCTATGAGAATCTTTATTTGAAAAAAGCTCAAACATATAAAATAATTATAACACGATACTATCATGACAAAAACACTATAGTAATACTGCCTTTATTCTCCTTATTCCCTGTGAACTTGCTTCTTCTTTTTGAATTTTAAATTTTAAATTTCCATCAGGACCCGCAAGTTCGGAAGTATTTTTGACATGTGGCCCACCACAGAATTCTTTTGAATAAGCTGATTCAATAGTACCTCCAATAAAATACACTGATACATCATCAGCATATTTTTCTTCAAATAAATGCCTTGCTCCTGTCTTTTCTGCTTCTGATTTTGACAATACAACCATATTCACGGGTAATTTCTCTTTTATTTTTTCATTTACAATATCCTCAACTCTCTTTTTTTCCTCATCAGTCATTTTTGTATTATAGGAAAAATCAAAACGAAGCCTTTCTGGAGTAATATTTGAACCCTTCTGTCCTACTCCATCACCTAGCACATCGTGTAATGCTTGATGTAGCAAATGTGTAGCAGTATGATAGCGTAGAGACATATCACTCGTATCGCCGAGACCTCCTTTGAACTTTCCTTCGGCACCAGAGCGGGAGAGAGCTTGGTGGCTTTTGAATTTTTCATTGTAACTATCTATATCAACCACTATTCCTCTTTCTTTACATATTTCTAATGTTAATTCAATTGGAAACCCATATGACTGATAGAGATTAAATGCTTCTAATCCTGAGAGTTTCTTTCTACTCATACCATCGACAAAAACAGTATCCTGAATCCTGTGTGAAATATATTCAAGCTCTCTCAAACCACTAACAAGTGTTTTCCCAAACTTCTCCGACTCATCAAAAATTTCTTTTATTATTTTATCTTTATGTATTGAAATATTTTTATATATATCAGCATATTTATCTATAAGAATATCTACAAGTTTAGTTATGATTTCTTTACTTAATTTTCTTTCATTTGTATTGAATATAGCTCGACGAAGCAATCTCCTCACTATATAACCACGATCAGTATTGCTCGGTATAACTCCATCAGAAATCATAAATATTGATGATCTGATATGGTCGGAAATTATTCTCTGCGAACGAAGATCGGAAGCAATAGTCTTTACTAAAAGCATAATATCTGAAAATAGATCAGTTTCAAATACATTTGACTTACCCTGCAGTACTGCAACTATTCTTTCTAGTCCAGCACCAGTGTCCACATTTTTCTTTTGCAATTTTCCTATTATTTTTCCATCTTTTTTTTCATATTCCATAAATACATCATTCCAGATTTCCACGACTTTTTGATCTTCATCTGCTTTGTTATATTCTTCAAGAGTCATATCGCCAAGCCCATTTAGAGTAAGGTCATAAAACATCTCACTGCATGGTCCTGTGGGTCCAGTCCAATTATCTTTTCCTTTCACTGCTGGCCACCAGTTTGCACTAGCATCTTTGGAGTATATTCTATTTGGCGATATTCCGATTGATTCCCAAATCCTCTTTGATTCAAGGTCAGCATCAGAGTTCTCATCTCCTTTAAATACAGTTATATAAAGTCTATTTGGATCTAGTCCAAAACCCTCTTCTTTTGAAGTGAGAAGCTCATAGCTCCATTTTATAGCGTCTTCTTTAAAATAACTGCCGAGCGACCAATTTCCCATCATTTCAAAAAATGTAAGATGAGTACTGTCACCGACATCTTCTATATCAGTTGTTCTTATGCATTTCTGTATATTTGCAAGCATATCAGACTGCGGATGTGGCTTGCCCATAAGATACGGCACTAGTGGTTGCATTCCAGCAGTGTTAAAAAGTGCTGTCGGATCATTTTCAGGCACAAGAGATGCAGAAGGAATTATTATATGCCCTCTTTTTTCAAAAAATTTTAGAAATTTCTCTCTGATTTCAGCACTTGTCATAACCTGTTTCATAAAGATGAGTTTAGCATAAAATGTGGCTTGACTCTAGTTCTAGCTTTGATATACTACTATGGATGTTTGGGGAGTTCGCTCCCTCACGGCTGGAAATGCTGTGACCAAACATCAACAAAGCATGTCACTAAAGTGGCATTTTTTGTTGCCATGATTTCAGAATTATGTAAAAGAAAAGCCACGAGGTGTGAGCTCGTGGCTTTGATTAGACGGAGAAGTAGTTAGCGTCGATTTAAATTAGTTGAGAGTGATGTATTCTGTCACTTCCTTCATTTTTTCAGGAGTGATTTTTTTCCTTTGAACAAAAAGATCCAGCATTTCTCCGAGCTTGGCGACAGCGCAGACTTTGCGCCCTTCAGCATTCAACTCAACAAGACCGCCTTGTTGACGATCGTACAGAACGAGTGTGGCGACTACTTCCAGCCCGTTCTCCTCGACTGACCTGATCGCTTCACGTTTGGTATCGGCCTTAGTGATGAGATCATCGATAATGACGACTTTCTTGCCATTTTCGAAAGGATCAAGGATTTTTGAAGTGATTCTACGACCATTCGCGTCCTCAATCTTCTCGATGCGAATATGAGGCTTTCCAACAGCCTTGGCAAAGGCGATACCAATCGGTTCACCGGCTTTAGGGATGCCGATGACATAATCAAAATTTCCAATACATTCCCTCACGAGGAGATCATGCAGGATATCCCCTGCAAGAGTATAGAGCTGAGCTGGCAACTCCCGGATGTTGAGATAGATGGGCGAGAGAGGAGCGTCGGGAGTTTTCTCATGCAATTTGAGTTTGAAAAAACCGAACTTGACCTTCTGTTCCGCGAGTAAGCAGAGATGGAAACGCTCCTTCAGACCGATCTCGATTTCCATCGCGATCCTCCGGACAGCCTCGACTGGTGAGGACGCACCCGTGATGGGACGACCGATGACCAATTCACTCGCGCCGGCGACTATCGCTTCACGGGGAGACATGGTTCTCTTTTGATCATCTGGAGAGTCTTCGGGAGATCTGATTCCAGGAGTGACCTTTATGAGTCCTGCAAGCTCGGGTTGGTCATCGAGTAGGAGAAGTTCTTGGGGAGAACAAATGACGCCGTCGCAACCAGCTAACTTCGCATCGCGAGCAAACTGGAGAACCTTGGCCTTACTTGGAGCACCAAAGATTGCAAAGGCGTTGTTCTCTTCGGTTGAAGTTAAGACGGTGACCGCCAAGACTTTGGATTCGCCCTTGTTGGCAACCGCTGCGACCATTCCCTTGACTGAGCTCGAAGCGTGAACATTGAACATGCGCACCTTGACTATCTTTCCCACGATCTTGGATACAGCACCAATGGTGTTGGGAATGTCGTCAAACTTCCCATCCCAGAAAAATTGCTTGCCGATCAGGGTAAAAAATTCCCTGACGAGTTTGCAATTTTTGAGTGCTTCCTCCTCATCCAAGACTAGGATGGAGACGAGAAGCGCAGTGATAAGCTCCAGACCGATTTTGAAGGAACCGACATGGGGTCCGAGCAGGGATACTAATTTGGCGGCTTTTTGTGGACTATCGACATCCACAGCCACGATAATTCTATCTTTCGCTTTCATGGGCTGTAATCCGTTTGTGTTTTGTTAGGAAAGTTCAAGGTCCGCAGGCAGAGCGAGCAGAAAAACATTCCAAATGAACTCTATTAAAAAACGGA
>CAYHFF010000002.1:15324-17534 GCA_964355845.1 uncultured Candidatus Saccharibacteria bacterium | reverse complement strand
GTTCTAGCCAAATAAAAAGCGACACTTGAAAAATTCAAATGACGCTTTTTATTTCTTTACCCACAAAAACATTACTGCTGTGGAACTCCCTCTGGAGTTGAGGCAGGTTTTGTCTCTGTTGGCTTTGGCTTATTTGCCATAATATTGTCTGCACAAGTTGATTAGCTCCTGTGCGACATAGATTATAGTCCTTATTCAAACATATTTTTTATTTAGTAATCTCATTGACATAAAGTCAAAAGCATGGCTCATCCGATAAGATAATGCCGTACTCCCCCGCTATGGTGTAATTTCATGCAATATTACACCATTTTTTTTAACTAATTCAATGTTCTAAAATAAATTTTGCTTCTTTTATGATTTCCTCATACTCTTTTGATTTTATACCTATATCAACAAGCACTTTTGGGTTTTCTACAATATCTTTACACAAAATAACACCTTTTTCCAATAATAACCTTTTATTTTCATTGGACAATGTGGCAAGACAAGTGAATGGATGCAATCTCAATTCTTCTATAACATTATGAAGATTTCCGTTTTCGGGATAGTTCCATCCGAGCATTTTCAACCCATTGCATTCACCATATTTTATTGCTTGATCGGTAAATTTTGTATTGGTTATGAGCCACCCTTCATCTAAAGTTCTTTTTTTGCCACCATATTCAAACATATTATTACTCAAATCTTCAAATCTAGCTTTTATATATAACGCCACTTTCAGATCAGATTTCATAGCTAATTCATTATGAAATTTTGCTTCAATCATAAGTAATTTATTTTCATTCCACGCTATTATATCAACCTCATGTGATACACAAACCCCTATCACTATCTGATCTGTCAATGTCTCATATCCCCAAGCCTGAAATATTCTGGCTATGTATTTTTCAAATGGAAATCCTCCCGGACCCAGTTCTGACAATGCCCTGCGAAGCGAATACTTTATAGCGCTTGACATGGAATGGGTTTTTAGAAGTTTAAAAGCCCGAGAATATATTTCCCCAGTTGTCATACCATCATGTATTTCACTTCCAATATGCTGAACTATATCTTCTATCACTTTATCTGCCCCTCCAGCATTTTTTAATGAATCAATTAACTTACTCTCCTCAAATAATTCTTTTTTTCCATCCGCTTTTATTACTGTGATTAGATGATTCATAAACAGATTATATCATATGACATAATTACACTATAATCGCACCACCAAGACATATATCACCGTCATAAAAAACTAGTGATTGCCCGGCTGAAATAGTAAACTGGGGTAAAGTAAATTCAACATTTGTTTCATCTAAGAATTTTATCTCCTGCAATTCCTCTCTATATCTGGATCTTGCCATCAATTTTATATTAACTTTTGATTTACCCTGATTCCAATTTACATTGGTAAGTGAAACTTTTTTGATTCCATTTGGTAAATTTCCTTCAGTATTTTTATTTGCAACAGTGATTGTATTGTTTTTTATATCTTTTGAAATAACATAATACGCTTCATCTTTTGGAGACTTTTTTGTAATAGTAAATCCATGGCGTTCTCCAATAGTAAAGAAAAAGGCTCCGTCATGCTCTCCTATTATATTTCCACTTTCATTTATTACATTTCCAGCCTTAGAATCAATAAAATGTGTGAGAAATTCTTTTATATCTATTTTTCCAATAAAACATAAACCCTGACTATCTTTTTTTTCTGCATTAGATAAACCAAATTTCTTTGCCAATTTTCTAACATCTTTCTTTTCAATATTTCCGACAGGAAAAAGCGTTTTAGATAATTGATCTTGCGTAAGAGTCCAGAGGAAATATGATTGATCTTTATTCTTATCATTTCCGGCAATGAGCTGGAAGATTTGCGGGAGAGAAGAAAATATGTCTTTTGAGGAATATCCTTCTCTGACCTGCGCATAGTGTCCCGTCGCGACGAAGTCAGCCCCTTGTTTCATAGCCCAATTAAAAAAACTGCCAAATTTAATATAGCGATTACACATCACATCGGGATTTGGAGTTCTGCCTAGCCTGTATTCATTTATCATATAATCCACAACCTCTTCTTTATATTCTTTTTCTAAATCAAGAGTGATGAAAGGTATTTCAAGTTTTGCAGCAACTCTCATTGCATCCAGTCTATCCTCCTTCCATGTACATACTATCCAATCTGGTTGCCATACTTTGATAAATACTCCTGTAACATCATATCCTGAATTTTT
>CAYHFF010000002.1:0-15224 GCA_964355845.1 uncultured Candidatus Saccharibacteria bacterium | reverse complement strand
TTTTGTCTATATACTTTTCTTTATTTAACAAATGTCCAGCATATGTATTTGCATATCTCATAATTCCATCATTGCCTGATAAATAAAAATAATATTTTGTGCTGATAGGATTCAGCGTAGCCTTTATAGACTCAATGCTTGGATTACTTATTGGCCCTTTTGGCAGTCCTTTATATTTGTAGGTATTGTATGGTGAATCTATTTTCAAATCAGCAAATGTAACTCCAGAAGTTTTGCCAGTAATATAATAAAATGGCGGATCAACCTGAAGTAGCATGCCCTCCTTCAGTCTTTTCCATAATATCCCAGAAATTATTCTTTTATCTTCATCTGTATTTGCTTCTTTTTCTATAATAGACGCCATAGTAACTATATCTTCTAGAGACTTATCACTCATATCTAATTGCAATTCAACTTCTTTGATTTTTTTATTAAAGTTATTTCTCATGGTCTTTATAATCTCTTCAGATTCTGCATTTGCAAAAAAGAAATATGTATCAGGGTATAAATATCCCTCGTATTTTTTCGCAAGTGATACAAATCTTGATGCGTTAAAGTCAGATAATGATTTTAATAGAATAAACGCCGTATCGTAAACATTTGTACCTTCAGGAATAATTATTTGTAATTTTGGTTGATTCTGATAACCTTTTATCATTCTGTATACAATTTTTATTAAACTTTGTGGTTCTGTAAACCTATAATCCCCTGCATGTATGCCATTGTTTCCAGACAATAACACAGTCAATAATTTAAAAGTAAAAGGTGATGAAATAACATTCATATTTTGTAGTTTCTGACTTACCATTGATACACTATCACCTCTATTTATATGAATACTGAAAACTTTATTAGGAAAATCTTTTGGTGGTGTTGAAACAATAATAAACATTAAAATCACTACGGAAATAAAAATAAACGCGATTTTAAATATGAAATTATTTTTTAAAAAAAGCATGAAAAATATCGTATATGATTAAATCGGAAGATTTGCTGGAGCTTGGCTTTTCTTTGAAGGAATTCTTGCGATATTTGGAGTACCTGCAACAGCGCCTGGAAAGTGAAATATAGTTGCCAATTCTTCAGAATTTAATATAAATGCTTTTTCTGCAAATGGTTCATAAAAATACATTCTCCTTTTATAGGCCTCAAGTGCCAATACTCTCTGTTTATTTTGTCTATATTCCTTATAGTCCTGCCATGGATAATCGAAACCAATAGTATTTGGCCTAAAACCATTCAATGGCTCCGAACCAAATTGCCTGAAACTTCCCAATATTTTACCAATATTTGATCCATCAAAAAATTCTTTCTTTGCAATATATAAAGCTCTTATACCGACATCAAATGGAAGCTTGCTTATACTTCGCTCAAGAGCTTCGACAATATTTAACTCACCCTTTGATATTGTTGGAAGCTTTGTAATTCCAGTTGCCTCGTCTTTGACGCCTGATACTTTAGTCTTTGGATCTCTTAAAAGTATTTTGTCTATTTCTTTACGGGCTTCATCTAGCCATGCATCAGTAGTTTTCCATATATGCCCAGCTTTTATTTGTTCCTTTCTATGTGCTCTTATTATTATTTGAATCCATGTTTGTTGATTGTTACCTACACTACCGAGGTATTCAAGTAATGGTGTTAGAGGATCAACCTTGAACTCTTCTTTTGGATCCTTATCCAGTCCATAATCAATATATGTTTTTATAGGATAAGGATCAGGTTTTGTGAGCATCATCTTGGTAGCAAAAATATTATTCATAGCTGGGTCAAATACAATATCTTTTGTATAATCTTCTGCAAGATTGACTTCTATTCCCGGAAACTGAGCATATAGACTTGATTCTATAAAACTTCTCTGTGCTTCCCTTGTCCATATAAAAAACTTTACTTGGCCATTTATAGATACCAATTCAAGTGAAAACCATGATCTAGTTTTGCCTAGCCAGTACTTGTCATACCAAGTAGCCTCACCACCAACCTGATATAAAGATGTGAGGAAAAGCTCCATAGCATGCGGTGATCTGAAATGCTCCTTTGGTATTTTTATTTCAATTAATGTTGTTTTTAAGTTAAAGAAAAAACTAGATCTCAAATAATTTACCCATAATGGCCAGAATATAAGTAATAAAATAAAGCATAGCAAAATCGGAGATACAGAGATAACAATATTTAATATTGAATGCCCAAGATCACCTGAAAGAGCTTTTAATATTTCATTATATATATTTGAAAACGTAATCATATTAATCATATAATAATAAATATTATACCATGATTACGAAAAACATTTTTAACTATTATACCTCTACTTTTACTTCAATAATTTCGTATTTACCGTCTTTATTCTTTTTAAAATGTTTCTGATTTTGCAAATTAACCATTATTGTATTTTCTTTGACATACCTTTCCTTCATTACTTTATTGATTATCTCATCTTTGCTCAATGGACCATACTTTTCTAAAATACTTTTTATTACATCTTTTACGACTCCAGACATATATCCCCATTCGCGAAGCGCGTACAATCCACGACCAACAAGGACAAATCTTTTATCTTTTATTAATTCATTATGTGTTGTAGCTATATGGGCTTTTTTCTTGAACACTTGGGTTATCTGTTTTGCAACTTCCTTAAAATGTATCGGTGATCCATGTTTTCTGATCACAAGAAAAGCATAGTCTCTCATTCCTTTTGTTTTTATATTTGGTGAATGCGCAACTCCCCATTCTCCTATAGCATTTTTGCCGAGATTTTTTGATAGCAATAACCATCTCCTTACTATCTCCTGATTTTTATATTTTTCAGAAACATGTTCCAAATGTCCTAAAAATTTATTTATAATTTCTGATTCAAGTAAAATATCATCAACAGACAATCCTTCATAGAGTTTACGCAATGAACTTTCAACTTGCTTTGCAAGCTCCTCATTTACATGCCATCTGTGTTTGAATTCATCATCCTCCTTTCTTTTTTTAAATATGTCGCCAATAACTAAAATAAAATGTATATGATTCTGTAGAGACTTGTCTTTTGCCATATGACCAAGAAAATCCTCCTCAACGACAATGCCACCTAGACTATGTAGTAATTCCTCAATCTCTGAAAAAACATTTTTTTCAGCTTTATATGCATCTGATTTTCTTATATTAGCTAAAGCGTAGTTTTCTATTTGTCTTACTCTTTCACGGGTAATACCATATAGCTTTCCTATAGCATCAAGAGTCATTTTCTCTATATTTTTTCCTAATCCGTATCTCTTAACTAAAACTTCATGAGCACGATCAGGCAGAGTTCCTAGAAGTCTCTTTGTTGTCTGTTTTGGTTTAAATTGAAATATTGGCATGCAATTGTGTTATATATTGTCTTATTATACTACATTATCATTAATATAATGTCAATTATTGCTAAAATCAACTCAATTTTATGTGACTATACTGACGATTTTATTTTTAATAATTATAACTTTTTTAATCACTTTTCCTTCTGTCCATTTCTTTATTTCAGGTATATTTATAGCCATATCTTTTACTTTTTCATCACTTTCATTTATATTTATTTCAAGCGAGCTTCTAACCTTGCCATTTACCTGAATAATCATTTTTACCTTACTCTCAATTAGTTTAATTTCATCATATTTTGGCCAATCCAATGCATGCACACTTCCCTTGTTTTTCAATATTTCCCATATTTCTTCTGTGATATGTGGAGCAAATGGTGATAGTAATTTTATAAGTACTTCATAATTTTTCTTTGAAAGAAAATTTTCTTTTTCAAATTCATTTACTAAAACCATCATTGCACTTATTGCAGTATTGAATTTCATTTCTTCAATATCTTCTGTGACTTTCTTAATCGTTTTATGAATTAAAACATCCAATCTCTCATTATTATTTCCTTTATCCACATCAGTATCTTTTTTCTTTGGAACTTTTTCTGCCAATTTCCATACTCTTTCTATAAATCTTCTTGATCCTGCTATAGTATTTGTATCCCAGGCAATAGCTTGATCAAATGGACCCATGAACATTTCATGAATTCGCAATGTGTCTGCCCCAACTACCCTCACCACATCATCGGGATTTACCACATTACCCTTTGACTTTGACATTTTTTCTCCACCTTCTGCCAATATCATACCGTGCGATGTACGCTTTTTGTAGGGTTCACTTGTTGGTACTATTCCTAAATCAAAAAGAAATTTATGCCAGAAACGAGAATAGAGTAGATGTAATGTAGTGTGCTCCATTCCACCGTTATACCAGTCTACTTGATTCCAATATTTGAGATTTTCGGGTGATGCAAGTGCTTTTTTATTCTTTGAATCCATATAGCGGAGATAATACCAGCTTGACCCTGCCCAGTTTGGCATGGTGTCTGTCTCACGCTTCGCCTTACCACGACACTTCGGGCATTTTGTATTTACCCATTTGGTAATAGATGCAAGTGGTGACTCGCCTGTTTCTGTTGGTTTATAGTTTTTAACTTTTGGAAGCTTGAGTGGAAGTTCTTTCTCAGGCACAGGAACTATTCCGCATTTTTCGCAATGCACTACTGGTATCGGCTCTCCCCAATATCTCTGGCGGGAAAATATCCAATCGCGGAGCTTGAACTGAACTGAACGAGTACCCCAATTATTTTTAATAATAAAATCAATTATATCTTTTCTTACTTCATACCATCTCCTCCCTTTGAATTGAACTGGTTCTTCAAGAATCCCATCAGGTTCCCTGTAAAATATTTCTTGAGCACGTACTTTTACGGACTGATCTTTATCTTCTGGAAATAAAACTGGATGAAGAGGAATATTGTATTTTTTAGCAAAAACATAATCACGTTCATCATGAAAAGAGCAATTTACAATACCACTTCCATAATCAGCTAAAGCGTACGATGCAATCCATATAGGAAGTAGTCTATTGGAAGGAGTGTATTCAATATATCTACCCGTAAATACCCCTTCCATATCCTTCATATGATCAAAATCTTTTTGAAACTTTTTCTCTTTTATTCGCTCAACAAAAGCCATTACCTCTTTTTCATGCACTGTATTTTTAACCAATTCACATAACTTTGCATGTTCTGGTGCGATAATGGTGAATGTCTGAGCCATGAATGTTTGTGGTATTGAGTCATACATCTCAAAATACATGTCTAAATCCTTAACTTTGAATTTCAAATTGACCCCTTCGCTTTTCCCTATCCAATTCCTCTGCTGTATCTTTATCTTTTCAAGAAACTCCGTATCATCAAGATCTTTATCGAGTCTCTCTGCATATTTTGTGATAGCGAGCATCCATTGTTCCTTTTCTCTTTTTTCCACCTTGGTACCACAACGCTCACAGCATCCATCCACCACTTCCTCATTTGCAAGACCGATAAGATCCTTAGGGCACCAGTTGATAGTCATCTTTTTCTTATAGGCAAGTCCGGCTTTTAGAAATTGCAAAAAAATCCATTGTGTCCATTTGTAATATTTTGGATCGGTAGTATTGACCTCCCGTGACCAGTCAAATGAGAAACCGAGGGATTTGATCTGTTTACGGAAAGTATCAGTGTTTTTCTTCGTCACTATTGCAGGATGAACGCCTGTTTTGATAGCATAGTTTTCAACAGGTAAACCAAAAGCATCCCATCCGATAGGATAGAGGACATTGTAGCCCTCAGCCCGACGCTTGCGAGCGACAATATCCATAGCGGTATTGCTTCTGATATGTCCTACATGCATACCCTCGGCATTGGGGAAAGGAAATTCAATGAGTGCATAAAATTTCTTTTTATTTCCTTTAAAATCCTCCTTGACCTTATTCGGCTTTTTTCTTTCCCACACTTTCTGCCATTTCTTCTCAACTTTTATATGATCATACTTTTCCATAGTAGCTATGATAATACAATATTATGGTGGAAAGTGGAAGATGACTAAATTGTATATATTTTATACAAAAATATTACACCACAAACGATATGAAATTTTGATAAAATTTTTATGGTGGTTATCCTCAAGTGTTTCTTGCAAGACTTTTTGTGAGTTGAGAGAATGGTTTGATGGAGGTAATTATGTGGAATCATAGAACTGAAAAGTTTATTCTTGATCTCGATAGAGAGGTTTATTTGCGCGTTTTAAAGACAATTCACTTACTAATAGAACAGGGGAATACAATAGCTATGCCAGACTCAAAAAGTCTAGGAAAAGGTCTATTTGAGTTAAGAATTGTAGGCAAGAGTCATGTCAGACTCCTCTACATCTTTCACAAGAACAAAGCTTATATTATCCATGGTTTTATAAAGAAGGCTTGGAGAATAAATTCAAGAGATATTGATTATGCCCGCAAAATACAAGAAAAAATTATAGAGCTTGCTTAGTATAACATATATGTTATTATATAAATATTATGAAAACATTTAAACAATTTGAAGCAGAAATATTAAAAGATCCGGCTAATAAAAAAGCTTATGATGATCTTGAAGTTGAGTTCAAGATTTACGGCGCACTAGTAAAAGCTCGTATCGAAAAGAAACTCACTCAAAAACAGTTGGCAAACAAGCTCGGTATTGCACAATCCGCCCTTGCGCGTTTTGAATCTGGTCGCACAAATCCTACATTATCTTTTCTCCAAAAAGTCACTTCAGGTCTTGGGTTGAAGCTTACTATACTCTAAAATTGTGGAAACTTAATAAAAGAAAACGCACCGGGTTACTAAGCCGATGCGTGTTTTGAAGAATAATGGTAAAGATTGAACCCTTATGCCCAGAATGTTCTTCCCTTCAGGTGCCGTGATTCAGGAGAACCCTCCACTGTTTCAATTTCAATGTGGACACCTTCTCTGCTGAGTATGTCCAAATCGTATGAACGCACTTCCGTTAGCGAGTTCACTAATGGTCCAGGTCTACCGATGTCCGGCATTCTTCGATCGGGCATCACTTTGCATAGCACGACATCATACCAGTATTCTGTGCCTGTGACCCTGCTGTACTTAGGCTCCCTAAGGGATTGCTTCACCTTCAATAATTCCACTTCAATTGACATGGAACCTCCGTATTGTTATTAAAGAACATAATCCGCTTGCGAGATTGCAGCAGGTCGATTATTTTTCATCTTTATAGTAGCACAGATAGGTGCTATATGTCAAGTATAATCCTAAACTCCACCACATCCCCAACCTTAATGTTATACTACCCTTGGAAGACGCCTCACGACGCAGGCCTTTTTGCAAACAAAAAACATGAGGTGTTATGACTCCTGTGGCCCGTGTAGTTTTCGGTCAAGGCTGGTGTATGCGTACACTGGGTGACACTTTATGGTTGCAAACCCCGCTCCAATGGATCCTTAGGCTCCGGAGCGGGGCCATTTTTTTATTTAATTTTTTTATCCTTCTTCAATTTCCCCTCATCCACCTTAAACTTTTTCTTTATCTCCGCAATCTCATCTCTTGTAAGCGCAGCGGTCTCAAAGTCTAGCTCTTTGACTGCCTCGGACATTGCTTTTTCTTTTTCTTTTATAAATTTCTCTGGATTTGCCCTTGCCATGTCGAGATCTATCCGAGCAAGCTCATGTACTGCCTTATCATGCTCACTACGAAGCTGATCGGTAATATCCTGAATCTTTTTTATAATAGTCTTTGGAGTGATGCCATACTTTGTATTGTGAGCGATCTGAATATTTCTACGGCGTTCTGTTTCGTTTATTGCATAGCGAAGCGTATCATTCATAATATCTGCATAAAGTATCACTCTACCATTTACATTTCTTGCCGCACGACCGATGATCTGTATAAGTGAAGTCTCGGAACGCAGAAATCCTGCCTTATCGGCGTCAAGGATTCCAATAAGAGAAACTTCTGGAAGGTCTAGTCCTTCTCTAAGAAGATTGACTCCCACAAGCACATCAAATGTTCCCTTTCTAAATTCTGTAAGAATAGTAATTCTATCTATTGTTTTTATATCACTGTGAAGATATTCTGACTTTATTCCTTTTTCTTTGAGGAATTCACTCAAATCTTCCGCCATTTTCTTTGTCAATGTTGTGGCTATCGCCCTATCCCCTTTCTTTATTACTTTTAGAGCCTCTTCTATGAAATCGAAGATTTGCCCAGGGTAGGAAGAAGGAAAGGTAGCGGGAGAAGATATGTCCTTTTCGGAACGCGCGTCAAAGCCTGCTGGCTTTGCGCTATTCTCGCGCCGACGCACTGCGAAATGTTCCTCAAAAGACCTATCTTCTTCCCGCCTCCCAGCCACCGGATGCACCTCTATCACAGGATCAATAAGTCCTGTAGGGCGTATGATCTGCTCTACTATCTGATCACTATGTTCCTTTTCAAATTTCCCCGGCGTCGCCGTAGTGTATATCACCTGCCCCACTGCTTTTTCAAATTCATCAAATTTCATTGGGCGGTTATCATAAGCTGATGGTAGTCGAAAACCAAAATCGATAAGTGTCTTTTTACGAGATGCATCTCCTGCATACATACCGCCAAGTTGCGGAACTGTCACATGTGACTCGTCAATGACCGTGAGAAAATCCGCACTTCCATCTGCTTTATGAGGAAAATATGAAAGCAATGAGTCAGGCGCTTCACCAGGCTTTTTTCCCGAGAAATGTCGTGAATAGTTTTCTATACCATTGCAATAGCCGACCTCGCGTATAAGGGCTAAATCATATTTTACTCTTCTTTTCAATCTTTCCGCTTCAAGCATTTTTCCTGATTTCTCCAGTTCTTTGAGCCTGCTTTCAAGCTCGGCCTTGATAGTTTCAAATGCCCTCTTTGACTGTTCATCTGTACTTATGAAATGTTTTGCAGGGAAAAGAAAAATAATATCATGATTCCCCTTTACACTCATTGTTATAGGATCAAGCTCTATAATATTTGAAACAACACTTCCATCATATTCTATTCTATAAATAGTCCTATCACTCACCGGCATTATTTCTATCATATTACCAAGAGCGCGGAATTGCCCCGAGCCGATATCCGCATTTGTTCTTTCAAAATGAATACCTATAAGTCTTCTTATAAGATCGGAACGAGAAAGTTCCATACTTTTTGCAATCTTTAAATTTACCTTTTCATATTCCACAGGAGATCCGAGACCGTAAATACAAGAAACTGATGCAACAATAATCACATCTTTTCGGGTAAGTAAGGCTTGAGTAGAAGCATGACGAAGGCGCTCAATCTCTTCATTTATCATGGCCTCTTTCTCTATATAGGTGTCAGTGACCGGCATATAGGCTTCTGGCTGATAATAGTCATAATATGATACAAAATAATGCACAGCATTTTCTGGAAAAAATTCACGATACTCCTGTGCAAGCTGAGCAGCGAGAGTTTTATTGTGAGCAATAACGAGCGTCGGTTTTCCATGATGAGCTATGATATTTGCCATAGTAAAAGTCTTACCCGATCCCGTCACGCCAAAAAGAGTTTGCTTTCGCATACCTTTTTTAAGCCCCTTATCGAGAGCCTCTATTGCCTTCGGCTGATCTCCGGCAGGAGACATTGATTTTGATAATTTAAATAAAGACATGTATTGAATACATTATCATAAAATAACTTAATTTATAAGAGAATTAAATCTATAATAAAATAAAGGCAAGGATAAATCCTTGCCTAAATTTGAAATATTCATATACCAAAAATCTTAAGCTGACTTAAGGCTTCAGCTTCGTTTTTTGGACAGTGTATGAAATTTCTGAAAAACACACCGCTTTCAGGGAGTTGCCTTCTCTCCTTATTTAGAACAAATCGCAGACTCTGTTGACTGCATAGATTTGGATTTGGATCACGTCCAACCAAATCTACCATTTTCTGTATTGCTCCTGGTCCTGAGACAATACATACTGGAACAATTTTCATGTTTAGATGTGAAAAATTCAATGCAAACACTGTAGGGTCCAGGTGTCCGTATATTGCATTCAATATACTTTCATTTAGAGTAAATGAAAACGTCCGATCAATATTGCCTATCTGTGGCAAGATACCGCCAATCTTCCTACTGATTGAAGTTTCGTAAACCTCTGGCTTGAGGAAGCATAGTGTGGTTTCCATTTTTTCTTGCATTTTCTGTTCTCCTGTTTTGTACTAGTGTATTACTAGTATTTGTTTACCGTGCAAACTTATATTTTTATACCATTAAATACTAAAAATGTACAGTTATTGTGTTTTCCTCATAATAACCCTTCTCACTGCTTCCTTTATATCCTTTTCTCCCATTCCATAATGCTCAAGGAGTTCATCTGGCTTTCCTGATTGACCAAATTTATCTTTTACTCCTACAAATTCCATTGGTACTGGATAATGTCGAGCCAGACATTCGGCCACTGCAGAACCCATGCCTCCAGCTATCTGATGCTCCTCCACAGTTACTATCGCTCCCGTCTCATGGGCCAGTCTCCATACGGAATCATCGTCTAGAGGTTTTATAGTAGATAAATTTAAAACTTTTACTTTAATTTCCACACCATCATTTCCTTTTTCAAAATCTTGCGCAACTTTGAGAGCTTTGTATACCAATGCGCCAGTTGCAATGATTCCCACATCTGCTCTTATTTCATTTCCCTTATTATCTTTTGAAAAAAATAATACTTGCGCTTTACCAATTTCAAAAGGAGTTTCATTTGTCGTTATGAGTGGAGTTTTCTCGCGAGCAAGACGCAAATATGTCGGCATTTTTGTTTTTGCACATGCAATAGTAGCTTTCCTAGCTTCTATTGCATCACAAGGAGATATTACTACCATATTTGGTATGACGCGGGTTATGGCGATATCCTCTATCGCTTGATGTGTTCCTCCATCAGGTCCCACAGAAACTCCTGCATGAGAGCCGACAATCTTTACCGGTCTGTCGTTGTAACAGATGGTTGTGCGTATTTGCTCCCAATTTCTCCCTGGACTGAACATTGCATAAGAAGTGATAAAAGGAATTTTGCCCATTGACGCCATGCCGGATGCCACGCTTGCAAGATTTTGCTCTGCAACACCTATTTCTATAAATCTATCTGGAAATTTTTGTTTAAATGCTTCCATGCGAGTGGATTCGGTAAGATCAGCACAAAGTGCGACGACTCTTTTATCAATTTCTGCCGATTTCACAAGACCATCACCAAAACCCTTGCGGATTTCCGCGTATTCAATGTCTTTATCAAAAAGTTTAGGATTTAGTTTTTGAGAAGGGTTTATCATATTTTTAAATTATTTATTAACAATCCCCAACGCTCTCCTCGCAATAGCTATTTCTTCGGGTGTTGTTGGTGGCTTGCCATGCCATTGCCATTTTCTTTCAAATTCGGGAATGCCTTTTGATGAGATGGTGTTTGCTAATATCACTGAAGGCTTATCAGACACTGCCCTCGCCTGTACCCACGCTTCATCTATAGCACGGAAATTATGTCCGTCAATTTCCTGAACATGAAAGTTAAAAGCACGCCATTTATCTGCGAGCGGATTCAAAGGCATAATATCTTCGGTAAAGCCGTCTATTTGAATATTATTGCGATCAACGAAAACTGTGAGATTTCCTATTTTCTCTTTTCCAGCAAGCATTATTGCTTCCCAACTCTGCCCCTCATCGAGTTCACCGTCGCTTAGAAGTGCTACAAATTGCTTATCAGAGGTCTTTCCAAAATCCATTCTCTCTGCAAGCGCCATTCCTACCGCTTGTGATAAGCCTGCACCAAGAGGGCCTGAGGAGTTTTCAAGCATTGGCAAATACTCTCGATGAGGATGACCCTGAAGTCGAGAGCCAAACTTTCTCAAAGTCTGAAGTTCTGAAATGGGAAAATACCCCGCATGTGCCATAGTGGCATAGAGCACAGGACAAATATGCCCATTTGAAAGTACGAGACGATCACGATAAGGCCAGTCGGGTTTTTTTGGATCATGCTTTAATGCGTGAAAATATAAATAAGTAAAAATATCAGCCATGTCTAAAGGTCCAGCAGTATGACCTGACTTTGCTTCTATGAGCATTTCAATGATTGACTGTCGTATAGCATGAGCTTTTTCAGAAAGAAATTTTGCTTTTTCATCAGTGAGTTTTGGAAGTTGCATATGCCTATAATTTTAGCATACTTATAGTAAGTCTTTTATCGAAATTTCCACATTTGGACTGTTTTTCACTCCTTGTATCAATTTCTTGAGTATTTGATTGGGAATAACAGGAAAATTGTCTGAACCACCATTTTCCAATTTCTTTATCAAATCGCCCATTTTTACTTGAAAAATATCGTTACAATTGAAGGCGCTTTCTTGAGTAAAGGTAGGATATTCTTTCTTAGATACAATAACAAGAGTCGATTCATCAATTCCTACCTTTTTAATATATGAAATCTTTTTATCAATCTTTGTGGTTGATGTAATCATTATTAAAATAACATCACTTTTTGGTTTTGAATTAAGCACTACAAAATAACGATTCTTTGATTCTCGTTTTCCATCACCAAAGTCAATGTAGAAGTTAAAAACTTTTCCCTGTTCTATACATAATGGTAGTCGTATGTCTGTAGGTATATCCATTATTCATAGTCAGTTATTGAGCAAAAAACTTGTTGACTTGTTGGGATTCGATAAATACATCCTTCGCACCATTCAATATTTCTTTACCTTGATAAAAAATAGTGCCCTTTTTTTCTATATCAATAAAAAAGTCGTCGTAATCCATTTTTACACTTTTTGATCCGGAATCAAGTCTCTTTTCATGCTTGAGCCATTCTGAATATGTATGCGTAATATCCGCAAGTTCGAATTGATCTTTATCAGAAAATTCTTTATAGATACTTTCGAGACATTCCATATCAGTTTTTGAAAATAAATTAGTTTCTAGAGGATGTGCTGATGCAAATGTTTTCTTATCAATCGGCTTAACATATCTTTTTGCATACAAAATAGTATTTTTAGACAACTTATGAGAAAGATTCGCTATATTTAATGTTACAGAACCTACCGGACCATATTTCATAGCAAAATATTTATCGCCGACTATTGGTCGACCATATTTACGTAGATGCAAGCGGTCAGCAAGGTAAATGAGCTTGATAGCTTTCATTTTATTGATTTTTCCATCCTTCTTCAGAGCAAAAAAATTTAGCGCTTGCGTAGCTTTTTTGTAAGACATTTCAGACAAGGGTGTCATGCGGAGCAGTATAGCAGATTTTGGAGAGAAAATAAAATTACAGTTTATATCAGTAGAACCAGGGAAAAACTCCGACTCTATTTCTAAATACAATAAATACTAAGAGAATTATGAGTGATATTAATTTCATATTTATATAGTACCAGATTTTCTTATTTTAATAACCTTCCTCATCAAAATCACAGAGATGACTTGAAAAATAACCATTGAAAACATTGCCCATCTATAGCCTCCCATAGCGAGAACAGCAGTCCAGAGCAATGGGCCAACTATTGTTGCAGCCCTTTCCGATATTGCGTATATTCCGAAGAAATAATTTAGCCTATCACTTGGCACAAGCTCAATAAGCACTTTTCTAGACACCGCAAAGGTTGCCCCGATAAAGAATCCTGTAATCACCGAAAATACGAAGAATACGGAATAATTTGTAGAAAAAGAAATAACTGGAATGATAATTACCCAAGAAATGAGGCTCCATAGCAAGGTTTTCTGTGAACCAATCTTATCAGAAAAATAACCATAGACCAAAGCACCGATGCCTGCAGAAATAATGACCAACAATGTCAATATACTGATTCTACTGTCGCTTACATGAAAAAGACTAGACATAAAAATGGAGAAATTATTTACGAGGGTTGTGATGGCATCGCTAAAGAGGAAAAAGGAAGTCATAAAAAGAGCCAAGGCTGGGATAGAAAATATTGAATTAAATAAACTCTTGAGACTTTGACCTTGAATGGAGTCGGTATCTGGCACACTTTGAGAAATCTCAAATATCTTTTTGTTAAGCAAAAGTGGCAAAGAAAGAATAAGAAATAAAATAATAGCCGGAACCATAGAAGCTATGAGAGGATCAATTCCAAGAGAAATTTTTCCCGACACAAAAGGTATCGCCATAAGTACACCGGCGATTTGCCCGAGATAATTACCAAGAAGTCCTATACCTGATGCTTTACCGCGATTTTCTTTGTTAGCAAGCCCGTTTAGAAGTGGATTATAGAAAACAAATGAAAGCTGATAAAAGAAATTTCCAAGCCCGAAGCATAGTGCAGCTACAAAAATATTTGGCTGCATGACGGCAGCAACGAGAGCGAGAGAATAGAAAATACATGAACCGAGCGTTGCAAGAATAAGGTAAAGCCTTCCCTTTCTGAGGCGATCTGCCCTGCTACCAAGCCACGGAGCAAATAAAATGAGTCCGATAGAACCAATGATAAAAGTGGCATTGTACCACCAATCAGAAAGTCCTTGGTTGACTACCAGCCATTTTGAAAAATATAGGAGAAATGTAATGAATACAAGCGAGTTCGCAAAATCATAAAGACTCCAAATAAAAATATATTTCTTATTCATTATAATTTAATGTCGGCTGCATGTATTATTTTAAATAAATTAAAATTTCCTATACTCTTTTAAATTCCTCAAAATTTTCTACTACATTTTCTGATTCATCATGCCCATAACCAAAAATCGCAGAACCTACTACAAGTATATCAACTCCTGCATGCTTTAGTAGCGAAGCATTTTCAAGAGTTATTCCACCATCAACTTGCACTTTTATATGTGGAAACATTGCTTTTACCTCTTTCACTTTTTTTATCGCATCAGGCTCAAACTTTTGTCCTTGAAAACCCGCTTTATGTATTCCCATTATCTGGATAAATTGTATTTTATCAGAGTATTTATTTATTTCCTCAAGTTTTGTAGAAATATTTATAGCAATACCGATTTCCACAAGACCAGAAAGTATGGCGATAATAGGAGTCAAATCTTTTGAACTCTCACGATGCAAAACTATTCTCTCCGCTCCGGCAGAAAGCCATTTCCTAGCATCGTCCTCTGTAGGATTCTCTATCATAAGATCAAATTCATAATTTATCTTTTCCCATTCCGGCATTCCCCTTTCCTCGCGCAATATCGCCTCAAAGTTTTCATCCGCTTTCCAATAAGGCCATGTGACTGTGGGCACAAATTTACCATCACAAATATCTATTTGAACAAGTGTAGCGATACCTATAACCTGTTCTACTTTTTCTTCTATTTCTTTAAAATTTTTTGGCAGTATTGCTGGTATTATTTCCATTTTTAAATTTTATTT
>CAYHFF010000001.1:16407-36346 GCA_964355845.1 uncultured Candidatus Saccharibacteria bacterium | reverse complement strand
AATAATAGATGATATATCGTGTAAAACTTTATCAGTATTTAATATTTCATATTTATTTTCTGGCATAAATACAGAATAGCAAAGTGAGATAAAATCCTAATAAAATTAGAATAAAATATAAATGAAATTTTTATCAAGATTTCATTTCATGGGGATAACCCTAAATTAGCTTGAGAAATAGAGTTTTATCAGATAAACATTATGTATTGCTATATCTATCTTTCTATTGTATATTGTGGTCTGGTCGCTCTTCTAATTGATTAGATTGGGTGATTAGGTTATGTGAAAAAATCAAAACTGGCTGAAATTATGGCAAAAAGTGATGCAGTGGCAATATTTTGTACCGGACCGGCAGGTAGCGGAAAAACTACATTCATAAAGCTCATGAATGAACTCCTCACACCAAGAATGCAAAGAGTGGGACAAAGTGTCAATCAAGTTGTCGACTACGCCGATATGAGTGGCATCATGAGATCCTTCATGGAAGAAGAATCTGCCCTAGGTTCAAAACTGGCTTACAATGAGGCGAGTATGGCAAGTGGAAAGTACATGCCAGACAATCTGGTGATTGAAACCTTTGAAAATTGGTTGCCAAATAAATCTGGTGCAAAAATCCTGCTTATTGGAGGAGCACCGAGAACAGAACGACAACTGGAACTTTTAAAACATTTCAAAAAAGCAGTTGTGGTACATACCGAAGCCAGCAAAGATGAGTCCGGCACTGCGATCCTAAGACGAATGGAGAAAGGTGGAGTAAGAATGGATGATGGTAACCAATCCGTATTTGATCAGAGGTGGGAGGAGTACGAAACCTTAACTAAGCCCGTACTTGGAAAATTGAACGGAAACAGTATTCAACTGCAAAGGTCTACACCACTTACTCAGAGATTGATGATGACTTTTGAGGAACTCCTGAAAAAAGAGCATTTCAACGGACGACTATTCCAGCATGGCTTGAATTGCTTGAAAACACCACAGCACCCGATTCATACCAAGATACGAGAAATCGAAAATCCGATTTTGATCTGACTTGAGGAAAACCGTATTTCAATCAGCGACCCGCCTATATGGGGGTCGCTTTTTTTATTATAGCATTTTCATTTGACTTTTCATTCACTTTTATGCTTTAATTCGAGCTTATGGATATAAGAAATATAGCAATTATCGCCCATGTGGATCATGGGAAAACAACTCTGACAGATGCCATCATGACTCAATGTGGTCATGGAGATGATGGTACTATGGACTCAAATGCGCTTGAGCAAGAAAGAGGTATCACTATTTATGCAAAAAATACCTCGATTGAATACAATGGTACAAAGATAAATATAGTAGACACTCCTGGACATGCAGACTTTGGATCCGAAGTAGAACGCGTACTGCGTTCTATTGATACTGTACTTTTAGTCGTAGATGCGCAAGAAGGACCTATGCCACAGACCCGCTTTGTATTAAAAAAGTCCCTCGAGCTTGGACTAAAGCCAATTGTTATTATAAATAAAATAGATAAACCAGCTGCAAACCCAGACCATTGTCATGAAATGGTTTTGGAACTCTTTATGGAACTCGGCGCAAATGATACACAGCTAGACTTCCCTACTATTTTTGCTATTGGAAGAGACGGTGTTGCAATGAAAAAATTAAATGATGAAAGAAAAGACCTTACACCACTCCTTGATATGATACTTGAACATGTACCACCTGCAAATAAAAATAGAAGTATAGGAGCACCAATTACTGTTCAAACATTTAATCTTGGATATGACAATTTTCTTGGTCGTTTAGCTATTGGAAGAATATATGATGGAACTATAAAAGTTGGTCAAACTGTATTTGAAAAGAAAATTGACGGAACTATCAATTCTGGAAAAGTCACAAAGCTTTTCACATTTGAAGGAAAAAAAAGAATAGAAATAAATGAAGCAACTGCTGGAGATATAGTGACTATAGCGGGTTTCCCTCAAATCTATATCGGAGAAACTCTCACTGACAATGCAGACACTCCTGCAATGCCAGCTATCAAGATAGATGAACCGACAATTTCTCTAAATTTTCTAGTAAATACTTCACCATTTGCAGGTCGTGAAGGAAAATTTGTAACAGGAAGACAAATACGAGAAAGACTAGAAAAAGAACTTGAGATCAATGTTGGACTAAAAGTAGATTTCACTTCAAATGAATACTATACAGTGTTTGGTCGCGGTGAATTGCATATAGCAGTTCTTTTAGAAAATATGCGTCGCGAAGGTTATGAGCTACAAGTATCACAACCGCAAGTTATAATAAAAGATATTGACATAGATGGACAAAAGATAAAAAGTGAGCCTTTTGAAGAACTTACAATAGACACTCCGGACGAATTTACTGGAGCCATTATAGAAAAATTAGGAAAAAGAAAGGCCAGTATGACAGATATGAAAACAAAAGATGGCATCACTCGCATGATATTTGAAATACCTACGCGTGGACTTCTAGGCTATCGTAGCGCTTTTGTTATAGATACAAAAGGAAATGGAATACTAGCTAGTCGTTTTATTGATTTCAAAGCATATGCAGGAGAAATAGAAAAAAGAGCAACAGGGTCTATGACATCTATGATGACTGGCAAGGCACTAGCCTTTGCGCTTTGGAATCTTCAAGAAAGAGGTAGGGTATTTATAGAACCAACAACTGAAGTATACGAGGGTATGGTTGTAGGAGATACTTCAAAAGGCGATGATATGGATGTAAATCCATGCAAAGGAAAGCAATTGAGTAATATGAGATCATCAGGAAATGATGAACATATAATGTTAACCCCTGCATGGAAAATAGATGTAGAAAAAGGACTAGAAACAATGCGCGAGGATGAGTATCTAGAAATCACACCACTAAACGTGAGATTGAGAAAAAAGTTTCTAACAAATACTGATAGAGCAAGGGCAGGGAGGAAGGATGTATAAGTGAATTAAAATAGGGCGAGGAATTAAATTCCCCGCCCCTTTAGGAGTGAGTTACCCAACCATATTCCAAGAGTAACCAGTACCCCTCAGATTTTCATTCCTATTGGATGCCTCAAGTTTTGTCATGGCTATCTTTTTGATTTGAAGCTTATCTTCCGATGAGTGGTCGATGAGTACATGCCAATATTCATGCATTATGCTTCCATCTGCCACATGACTAGCTATCGCTATCAACCTACTTTTTCCGAACCATTTGCCCATTTCTCCTATTCTTGGATCTTTACCAAGCCTTCCCAATTCGATTTGAGCTCTAAAAACAGAAGTTATGATATTATTATTGGAACTGGTTGATGTGCCTGTTTTGCCCTAACCTGAATATGGTGACGACATGTTCTTCCTTTCTAGGATTGATGGTTTAGATAGTTAAACTCCTTTACATAAAGAGCATATTTAACAAATATTAGCATGAGTCATATGGGTAGGTCAATTTTAAAAGTATTATACTTTTCATTTACAAAAACTATTTTTGTGTCATACATGCAGATTTTAAAAAAACCTATCATTAAATTTATACAGTAAATATATAGTTCCCTTGAAAGTTATGAAATTCTGATAAAATTTTTATAATATATACTATTGCCTGATTATAAATATATATTTTATAATAGCTTCAACATAATAAACATCAGTACCTCATGTAATTATTTGTGTTAATTATTAGATATTAATTTATATAAATACTATGCAAGAAAATACACCTTCATATATCAAAGACTTAAGGAAAGATCTGAAAGAAGATATTATCACCGGAATTAAAGTAGATATTATTAGTGGGCTCAAAGAACATATTGATAATAGATTTGAAGAGACAAAAGGTCTAATCGAATCATCTATTGAAGATTTGGCAGCAAAAACAGCCAGAGAATTTCTATTAGTCGATAAGAGATTTGATAAACATGATATCGAATTCAATGGTATCAATAATAGACTCGATCACATAGAATCAGATTTAGTAGATATCAAAGTCACTATTGGAAAAATAGAAGGTCATATTGGCAGATATGAAATAAGAGCGCAGAATATGGACCAGATATTATTGCAGGATCATGGCCCAAGAATAAAGGAGCTGGAGAAAGTAGTTTTTGCCTAGACCCTCTATTTTTGCTATGATTATGAAGCAATGGAAAATCAAAATAGTAAGAACGACAAAGAGAAACTTTCTAATATTCGCCACACCCTCGCACATCTGCTCGCATCAGCTGTGCTTGAGCTCTATCCCGGAACAAAAAATACTATAGGTCCAGCAATTGATGACGGCTTTTATTACGATTTTGAACTTCCCGAAGGAGTAAAGATTTCTGAAAAGGAACTACCTACGATCGAAAAGAAAATGAAATCATATCTCAAGTCATGGACCGAATTTACTCATAGAGAAGTAAGCGCGGATGAGGCGAGAGAATATTTCAAAAATAATCCCTATAAACTAGAACTCATTGATGAAATCACTGCTAAAAGCGAAAAAATCACACTCTATACCTGTGGAAACTTTACCGATCTTTGCCGTGGCGGACATTGCGAGAATCCTGCAAATGAAATACCAAATGATTCCTTCAAACTTTCCCGTGTTGCAGGAGCATATTGGCGTGGAAGTGAAGAGAATACTATGCTTACTCGTATTTATGGCTTGGCTTTTAATTCAAAAATAGAACTTGATGATTATGAGACAATGAAAATAGAGGCGGAAAAGAGGGATCATAGAAAGATCGGAAAGGAAATGGGAATTTTTGCTTTTGATGAAGATGTGGGTGCAGGACTTCCACTTTGGCTTCCAAATGGCACTGCTATCATCGAGGAATTAGAAAAATTTGCAAAAGAAACAGAATTTAAAATGGGATATAAGCGTGTGAGAACTCCGCATATAGCAAAAGAGTCAATGTATAAAAAAAGTGGACATTTGCCATACTATGAAGAAAGCATGTTTCCCCCTATGGAGTATGAGGGTGGTAAATATTATCTGAAAGCTATGAACTGTCCACATCATCATAAGATTTTCGCAGTAGAACCGAAAAGCTATAAGCAATTACCTTTGAGACTTGCCGAATACGGTACCTGTTATCGTCATGAGAAATCTGGTGAGCTCTTTGGTCTTATGCGTGTACGCATGATGCAAATGAATGATGCACATATTTATTGTACTCCGGAGCAATTTGCCGATGAATTCCGTGCTGTCAATGAAATGTATCTTCATTATTTCAAAACCTTCGGTATTGATAGATATATTATGCGCTTTTCAACTCATGATCCAAAACGCTTGGGAGAGAAATATGTAGACGAGCCAGAACTCTGGAAAAAGACAGAAGATATGGTTCGACAAGTTCTTATTGATTCAAAAATTCCCTATGTAGAAGTTCCCAATGAAGCTGCTTTCTATGGACCAAAGATAGATGTTCAAGTATGGAGTGCTATCGGACGAGAGTTTACCCTTTCTACAAATCAAGTGGATTTTGCAGTACCAAAAAGATTTGGGTTGGTATATAAGGACGCCGAAGGAAAAGAACAAACTCCACTTTGTATTCACCGGGCACCACTGAGCACTCATGAGAGATTTGTCGGATTTCTTATAGAACACAATAGTGGCAACTTCCCTCTCTGGCTTGCTCCCGTGCAAATAAAAGTTATCCCTATAGGCGATGCACATCATGCAAAAGCAATAGAGATATATGACATACTTCATTCAAAGATGATTCGCACAGAGCTTGATATATCAAACGACGGCTTTGGAAAAAAGGTGCGCCAAGCAAAAGTAGATCATATTCCCTATTTCATTATCATTGGCGACAAGGATATAGCAGTGGACAAAGTAACACTAGAAAGCCGTGATGCAGGGCAGATAGGGCAACTTTCATTTGAGGAAGTAATAGAAAAAATTACAAAAGAGATTTCAGAAAGAAAATAGTGTACTAGAATTTTGACTGTGTTACAATTTAATCAATAAATTTTTAATAAAATTAATTATGTCAAAAATAATATCGATTGTAATAGTTATTGCTGTATTGGTTTTTATAGTGAGCGCTATAAATAATAGAAGTGAGAAAAATGATGCAAAAATCTCAGATACAAATAAAGTATCGCCGACTCTAAATACAAAAGCCACGAGCACAGAAGCAGTATTGGGAATAAAAATAGCAGATGGTTCATATGTACAACTTCATTTAGCTGATAGAAAATATATTTTAAATCCTAGTGAAATATCTATAAACTGGACTGGTAGAAAAATTATACTGAAAAAATGGATTGATAAAGGAAAAATATCTCTAAAAGAAGGATCTTTTGAAATAAAATCTGGTGACATTGTATCGAATTCATTTACTATAGACATGACTAGCATAGTAGGTCTCAGCACTGGCGCAGGGAGTGGGCAAGATAAACTTACAAATCATTTAAAATCCGCAGATTTCTTTGATGTGGAAAAATTCCCTATTTCAACTTTTATAATAGATGAAATAATTGCGAGCAGTACAAAATCTATATACATAATAAATGGTAAATTAACAATCAAAGATGTGACAAATAAAATATCTATACCTATTACAGTTGATACAAGTGATACTAAATTAATTGTCATAAAGGGTTCAGTTGATTTAGATAGGACATTATGGAATATAAAATACGGATCAGGCAAATTCTTTGATGATCTTGGTAATAATGTCATAGACGATATGTTTAATATAAGTTTTGAAATAAAATCAGATATATCTAAATATAAAACAGAATAAAATATTATATGGAATCAAATGATAAACCGAAATCAAATATATTAAATATCCCTACTGCTATTATTATAGCTGGAGCAATAATTGCTGGTTCAGTATTGTATACAAATACAAATGAAAATACAAAAAAAGTCGCTAAGCTTAATTCTCTAGGTTTTGAAGAACAATTTAAAGCTGTGACTGTAGATGATCATATACTAGGAAATCCAAATGCAGAGATAAAAATTGTAGAATATTCAGATACTTCTTGTCCATTTTGTAAAGTCTTTCACAATACAATGAAAAAAATAGTTGCTGATTATGGAAAATCTGGAAATGTCGCTTGGGTGTACAGACATTATCCACTCGATAAGGCTGATGCTAGTGGTAGAATACTGCATCCAAATGCAGGAAAGGAAGCGCAGGCGACAGAGTGTGCAGGATCACTTGGTGGTAATGAAAAATTCTGGGTTTATACAAATCATCTATATGAAATAACGCCATCAGTGACAGGCAATACCCCGAAAGGATTGGATCAGAAAGAATTGCCAAAAATTGCTGAATTTTCAGGAATAAATGTAAATGATTTTAGTAATTGTCTTGGTACAAGTAAATTCAAGGAAAAAGTAGAGAAAGATTTTCTTGACGGAGTAAATATAGGAATTGCTGGAACACCATCTAGTATTATAGTTTTAAATAAAGCATTCCCTTCTAGTATTAAAGAAAAATTGATGCAAATATATGAGCCTTACAAAGATGAAAACGGTCAGTACCCTATCAAGCTAAGTGCGGATTCAAAGATGATAATGATGGGCGGTGCAATGCCTATTGAGACAATGAAAGCGACTATTGATCTTTTGTTTACGTATTAAACCCCCGCGATCCCACACCATTCACACTTCACATCATCACATTTCTTATTCACTATTTCCCCACTCCAAACAGAATCAGTGAGCGACTGAATTTCTTTTTCTATATTTTCTACATCAGTTTTTTCTATAGGAAGGGTGATCGTAGGACATCTTCCTTTATCATCCGGCGATACAAAAACAAGTGAAGGACTTACTCTTTTATTTCGCCATCGCGAATCAGAGTTGATAAGTATTTTATAGAAAACCAATTGCCGGAAATACCCACCATCAGAACTTTTGGTCTCACCTTTAATTGCATTTACTGACATTGCCTGTTTGGTTTTATAATCAAAGACATAGACACTATCTGCACTATCCACTATCGCATCCATTTTTCCATGAAGTGGTATGGTGAATGATTCGCCATTAAAACTAACCTTAAATTCTGTTTTTACCCACGATTCAGTAAATATCGCCGAATCTTTGAAAAAATCGAAGTGCGACTCCAGAGCCTTTGCCACTATCGGTGCATTTTCAAAAAGTTCCTTCTTGGCAATTTCTTTTTCTGAAGAATTTAGAAATGAAGTAGCAAAGAATTCTGATATTTTCTCTACTAGAGTCGTTTCTATATTTTTTAGAGTCTTATCTTCGAGCTTCCAAATAGCATCTATTGCACTGTGCATGGCAGTTCCCTTTTCGGCGGATGCAGAGGGTGCTTGGGGAAGTTTTAATATGCTCTGATAGAGAAAAGTGTTAGGGCATTTTATAAAATGGTTCAATGCTGTTACCGATAAACCCTTTTCGAGTAAAGTATGTTTTGCTAGATTTATAAGTGGCTGATTTTTTTGTCGATGAGCCTCGATCTTTTCTTTTGAATTCACAAGTCCATAAAGTTCTTCAGAATTCATCCGTGGTAAGTGTGTATAGGCAATAGTTTTTGTATCGAGCTCATCTATAAAGCGCAATGGAGTCAATATCTTTCCATCAACTTCTTCAAGAGCAGTAAAAATCATTGCATGCTTGCGTGCACGGGTAAGAGCAACATAGAAAAGTCGTCTTATATCACGAATATCTCCTTCACTTGTTTTTTTCTTTGGCAATACAAATGAGGACCCTTTTGGCTTTCCAACCCATGCTTCCTCAGTAGCATAAGGGATAAAAACATAATCAAATTCAAGTCCCTTACTGCCATGAGCGGTCATTGCCTGAAGTGATAGATCCGAGGCGCCAACCGTAACCTTTACTATTCTTGTCTCCGCTGAGAGTCTGTAAGCAAGGAGATTTTCTATAAGCTTTATTGGCTCGTAAATATCAGCCTCGCGAGTCAGAGATTCTGCAAGAGCTACAATACCCCTCCACACTTCTACATAGTTTGGATCTTTTGAAACTATTTTTGTAAAGCCTGAAATCTCGGCAGATTCTATAATGAAACCCACCGGGCTATCAGTCAGAAGTCTTGATCGTATATCACGAAGCTGTGGCAGGCTATTTTCCAAGTCATATTTCACAGCACTTTTTAAACTCTTTACCATTTCAATTCCTTTTTCAAATGAAATATTCCACATTCCCGCAATGATAGTCTTTGCAAGTAAATCGACTTTTGATATATCACTCATATATTCAATAAAATCAAAGAAAAGTCTGCCTACAGGATGATTGAAAATGTCTATACTTCTTTCTGATGAGACAGGGATATTATGATGTTCAAATAAATTAATAATACGATCTATATCACGGTTTCTCTTTACTATTATGGCAATACTTGCTTTTGATTCAGACTGCGTAAGAATTTTAATTTCTTTGATAAGATATGTCTCCATTGCTCCCATATTTTCACCGACTATTATATCTATCGGTTTTATCTTTTCATCACTTCCCGATTCTAGCTTTATCCGTAAATCTTTATTTTCATCTTCCTCATAATTCTTTTCGATCATGGCAAAACCAGCATCAAGAATTCCCTGATGGGAACGATAGTTAGTATCAAGAGAAATAAGCTTCATATCCGACCATCTTTTCTGCAAAAGCATAAAGTTTTCAACCGATGCCCCTTGGAATCTGTATATTGCTTGCTTTTCATCGCCGACAATAAATACATTTGGAGTTTCAAAAAATTCCGCGATTATTGAAATTATAAAGTTCTGCGCATCATTTGTGTCTTGATGTTCATCGACATGAATATAGAGATATTTTTCTTGTATCAGTCGCAGGAGTAATTCATCACTTTTCAGAGCAAGTAGAAGTTCAATAATAAGATCATTGAAATCCAGCTTTTTCTGCTTTATTTTTTCCACTTCATATTCTTCATATATATCTGCAAAAATTATTGTTTTTTCACACTTTTCTATAAGCTCCCGAGCTTCGGCTTTCAACTGTCCCTTTGTAGCTCCACGAGTTGATAGACTGCTTTCATCATTTTTTATTTTTTCTATTTCATCTTTTGCATGAGCTTTTATTATCGCCGGAGTATAGGCTTCACGCTTGGCATCATCAATACTTTTCAATATACCGAAAAGATATGCATCTGGTCTGCCACTTGGGCGTAAAACAGAGTATTTTTCTTTTAAAATTATTGACCTGATAATAGACTCTTGTTCAATATCTGTCATCTGCTTCATATCGCTTATATGTATGAAGTGATCTGGATATTCTGTGATTATTGCGCTGGCAAAACCATGAAAAGTATGAATTTTCACATCATAGGCTCGATCACCTATAATAGACTGAAGCTTGCTTCTCATAGCCTTCACTCCTGCGTCGGTATAGGTAATAGCCAAAATACCGCTCGGTGGTGTATCCGTCTTTTGTAAAATATTTGCAATACGCAGCGTCAATATAGTCGTCTTCCCAGTTCCGGGACCAGCAATAACCATAACAGGACCCTCAATGGTATCTACTGCTTCCTTTTGGCTTTTGTTGAGCCTGTTATATTGATCTGTAAAAATTGTGTTTTTGGTAGCTTGCATTGTATTTTCTGATATGATATTATAAAGGGGTAAATCGCCATACGGCGTCCGAGATTCCCCACTTAACCTTCGGGTTGAGTGGGGTTTCGACTTTCTGGTCTTTTACATTTATTTGTATATGATATAACTCTGCTTGCATAATTAATACTAATTATGGCAGGAGTGAAAAGAAATGCAAGATATGCTATAAATAGTCTTAGTATGAACACGAAAAATAAAAAGTCGCATCCCTCAATCTGAGGGGATGCGACTTTGCGATCATTTTCGATCAACACCTTTCAACAAACAGGAACGGGATATTTTTTCAGAAATTTTGCGTGATGTGTTCGCACAAACTCCTCTCTGTCATTTTGGTATCGAAATTGTTGACGAGTATCCAGTGGCTGATCCGGAAGATACTGAGCAATACTGGGACAGCCCACACACAAAAGCTGACCGTTTTCATAGACAGGCAACAGATGTTTAGAATCAGCTCTTGGATCCACTTCACACATATCTATTGCTAAAAGTGTGGCATTATTATGAGGTGGAACTTCTATACCACACTTACTACAATTACTACTCATCATATTATTCCTTTTTAAGAGGGTTCAATGGGCAATACGCCCGAAGTTAATCTGGAAAGATATTACAATATAGACATAAATTTGTCCACTTTACCAAAAAAGATTGCAGGCTCCTAGTAATTCTTCAATCTATTTATATTCTCATGCAATCTGATCTTCTCATGCGCCTTTGCTTCAATCTGTCTGATACGCTCGCGAGTTACGCCGAATTCTTTGCCTACTTCCTCAAGTGTATGAGTAACACCATCATTGAGACCGTGTCGCATTTCTAATATTTTTTTCTCTTTTTCAGATAAATCATCTAGTATTTCATTTACTTGATCACGGAGAATTCTTCTTGACGATTCTTGATCTGGTGAAAGTATCTTGTCATCAGGTATAAAATCACTTAATGTAGATTTTCCATCATCGCTCTCGTCACCGACCGGTGTCTCAAGGGATACGACATCCTGATCTATTTTTTCAATATTATAAATTTTCTCCACATCAAGACCCATTTCTGTTGCTATCTCTTCTGCAAGTGGATCACGCCCTAGGTCTTGGGTAAGTCTTCTTACCACTTGTTTATATTTTGCTATTGTTTCCACCATATGCACCGGAACACGAATCGTTCTACTCTGATCCGCCAAAGCACGGGTTATGGCTTGTCTTATCCACCATGTGGCATATGTTGAAAACTTATAGCCTTTTGTCCAGTCAAATTTATCCACCGCCTTGAAAAGACCTAGATTGCCTTCTTGAATAAGGTCAAGGAGAGTGAGATCAGGACTACGACCGACATATTTCTTTGCAATTGAAACTACCAGTCGGAGATTGGCACGAGCCAAAAGATTTTTTGCTTCCTTATCCCCTTGTTCAATTTTCTTTGCTAATTCTTTCTCAGTTGATGCTGATATCAAAGTATATTGACCAATTTCTTTCAAATACATTTGAATAGAGTCATAAGATGAATCTGCGCTTCTTGATCCATATGAATATTTCTTTGATTGTGCTGTGACTTCTGGCTCTACCTCGAGTAGACCACCACCTTCGAGTACATCGAT
Organism: uncultured Candidatus Saccharibacteria bacterium; assembly: GCA_964355845.1. Taxonomy (GTDB): domain Bacteria; phylum Patescibacteriota; class Minisyncoccia; order Phycocordibacterales; family PALSA-1337; genus CAIOGI01. Next base: position 24,226 of record CAYHFF010000001.1, on the reverse strand, counting down.
TCCTGATGTAGAAAATTTTGAATAAAGATCATCTAAAAAAACTATATCTTGTTCGATATTTGGAAACTCCTTCAATATTTCATCAAATGTGACAAAACCCCTTTCTTTACCTTTATTTATGAGTTTATTGGCTTTTATATCAAATTCTTTTAACTTGCCTTGTTTTGCAGTGAGCTTTTTCTTTGGTATTTTTAATTTTTTAGACGCTTTTGATTTTATCTTTTTTATTTTATTCTTCTTTGAAACAAATTTGCTGGCAGTCTTTACATTCTTATTATCTTTTTTATTTTTTTTCATTTTTTTATTTAAATTTTTTCTTTGATAATTCAGAGATTCTAAGACTCAATACTTGGCATTTCTTTATAAGTTCATGCGCCGTTTCCGTATCTTTTACTCTTTCTGCTTTTGCAAGTTCTGCCATAGCAATTGCAAATTCTTCACGAACTATATCTTCTTCAAAATTAATTACAAGTTCATCCAAATCTTCTAAAAGTTCTTTTTTATCAAGACCTGCTCCATAATTTACTTCTGCCTCTAGTAACAATTCATCCTTATGCGATTCTAATACTTGCAATATATCATCATATTTATCTCCAGCTATTTTCTTTACTATATCCCTATGAATGCTTATATCTATAGTATTATCTGATTGCTTTTCTAAAAATAAAAATAAACCAAAAAGTTTACGGGCTATAGTATTTATTTTTGATTCAATTTCTTTTTTTTCAAAACTTTTTTCCTCATTACCTTTAGCTTTATCACGAGAATTTATAAGTGAAGCTTCTGTTTTTATAAGATCTTCTTTTATAGATTCTTCCGAAAGCCCAGTCTTTTCTTTTATCAACTTTATATAGTGTGCTTTTTCCATCGCGCCTGTAATAGGAGCAATAAATGGAAGTACATTGTCCTGTAATGCTTTTGGCAATTTTCTAGGATCAAGGTTTTGTTTAAGCACAGTATCAAGTTGAAATTCTACCACAGGTTTGGAATTACGCAATACATTCTTCCACTGTTCTGGGTCAGTGAGTACCAGATCTGCTGGATCTTTTCCATCCGGTAAATCCGCAATTTTTACATCCATTCCTAGGCTCATTGCAATACTTGCCGAACGCATAGCAGCTTTCCGACCTGCTGTATCAGAGTCAAAAGCCAAAATAATATTATTTGAAAGCCTTTTTACAATACCAAGATTATTTACAGTATTTTCTTTTGAAAAAATAGAATCCGTAAGTGCAGTGCCTGAAACTGCTACAGTATTCCTTATGCCCGCTTGATGCGAAAGTACAAGATCCATTTGCCCTTCTACCATAATAGAATAGTTTTTAATTCTTATATCTTGCTTTGCTTTATCAATACCATAGAGTACAGTGCTCTTATTAAAAAGAATCGTATCTGGACTATTGAGATATTTTGCAGACTTACCATCATCTATCAGTATTCTTCCAGAAAACGCTATTACTCTCCCACTAGAATCAAAAATTGGAAACATTACTCTTCCGCGGAATCTGTCATAATATCCTTTCTGTATCGCGCCCTCTCCAGCTTCTGGTCTTTTTATCAGTCCTGCCTTTTCTAGATCTGCATCACTGTAAACCTGACCCTTATCACTAATTGTATTTTTTTTCTGCTGTAAATGAGTATAGAGCAATCTCCAATCAACTGGAATATATCCAAGGCGAAATTTATGAGCAGTTTCAGATGTGATACCGCGACTTTTCAGATAGTCTTGTGCTTCTTTTGAATTTGCTAAATTTTTTTCAAAAAATACTGTGGCATCTTCCATGATTGCAAGTAGTTTTTCCTTTTCTGTTTTATGCACTTCATTATTTCTATCAAATTCGAGCGATACTCCAGCGCGATCTGCAAGAAGCTTAAGTGAGCCCATAAAATCTAGCCCTTCGAACTGTTCTATAAAATTAAAAATATCACCCTTTGCCCCGCAACCAAAACAATAGTAACTTCCGCGTTCAGGCGAAACAAAAAATGATGGGGTTTTTTCATTATGAAAGGGGCATTTGCCTTTGAGATTTTTCCCTGCCCTGTCGAGCTTGATATATGAGCTTATAACCTCCTCTACACCAAGCTTTTCCTTGATTTTTTCCACATTGGAAGATGACATATTTGTGTATTATACACCAAATACGATTTGACTATTTAATATTTATTATGAATACAATGTTATAAACTCCTCCTCATTTATTATTTTGACTCCAAATTCCTTTGCCTTATCAAGCTTTGAACCAGCATTTTCGCCTGCCACTACATAGCTCGTGTTTTTTGAAACAGAACCCGAAACTTCCCCACCAAGATTTCTCACTATTTCTTGTGCTTTGACTCTATCCATTTTTATTGTGCCGGTAAAAACAAATGATTTGCCTTTGAGTTTGAGATTCGCATCAGACCCCACTACAGATCCTGCATTTACAATTTTATTTTCTATTTTTATATGTTTTAAAAGATTTTTTATTAACTTTTTATTTTCCCCCTCTTTAAACCATTCAAATAGAGATTTTGCTACTATTGGTCCTACCCCATATATTGACTCTATTTCTTCATATTTTGCATTCTGTATTTTTTCAATAGTTCCAAAGTGATTTGAAATATCGTAAGCAGTTTCTTCGCCAACTTGAATTATAGAAAGTGAGGCAATGAGTCTAGGTAATGTTATATTTTTTGATTTTTCAATTGATAGGATTAGATTGTCAACTGACTTTTCTGCAAATCTTGGAAGTACAAGCAAATCACCCTTTTTTAAAGTGAATATATCGTCAAATGAAGATATTAGACCTTGTTCAAGAAGTACATCTATTATTTTAGGTCCAAGTCCGTCTATATCAAAACACTTTTTAGATACAAAATAATAAAACTTTCTTTTTTGCTGATCAAATGAATCATTTGATACACATCTCCATGCTACCTGTCCCGGTACTCTCTCTATACTTCCATCACCTCCGCACGCAGGCACATGTGTTGGAAAAATATATTCTTTAGAGTTTTTTGGCCGTAATTCTAGTACAACAGATACAATATCGGGTATCACATCTCCTGCTTTTTGTAGTATTATCGTGTCTCCAATGCGTACATCCAAACGCCTGATTTCATCTTCATTGTGAAGCGTTGCACGCGATACCGTAGAGCCAGCGACAGTTACAGGTCGCAGATGAGCAACTGGCGTTACCACTCCAGTACGACCGACTTGCAATACTATATCTTCCACAATAGTCGTTACCTGTTGTGCTAGGAACTTATACGCCACTCCCCATCGCGGAGACTTGCCAGTATAGCCAAGCGCTTTCTGAATCTTTACTGAATTTATTTTTATAACTATTCCGTCGAGCTCATAGTCGAGACTGTCTTTTTTCTTTGACCATTCTGTATAGAACTTTTCTATTTCTTCTATTGATGTACAGACCTTGCTATATGGATTTGTCTTAAATCCAAGTTCTGTGAGGAATTTTATTTCATCATATTGTGTCTGTGGATTATTCACATTTATCTGACTATCGCTCCAATCAATATCATAAAGGAATGAATCAAGTTTCCTACTGGCCGTAATCTTTGGATCAAGCTGACGCAATGACCCTGCGGCGAGATTTCTAGTATTTGCATACAATGGCTCACCTGCTTTTTCTTTTTCTTTATTTATTTTCTTTAAGGTTTTTTTACTCATCCAAACTTCTCCAATAGCGATAATATCTGTTTTTTTAAATAAATTTATCGGCACACTGTTTATGGTCTTTATATTGTGAATTACATTTTCACCAACTAGTCCATCACCTCTTGTTGCACCTTGAACAAGTTCACCATTTTCATAAGTTAGTATAATTTTTAAACCATCTATTTTTAATTCACAACAATATTCCAATTTTTCATCAGAAATACCATTATCTATTACCCCAGCTTTTTTTATAAAATTCTTTACTTTTTCATCCCATTTTTTGAGCTCTGCAAAGTCAAAAACATCATCAAATGACCATTGTTGCAATATATGAGTAACTTTCTTAAATTCCTTTATTGCTTCACCTCCTACCCTTTGGGTGGGGCTTGAAGAAGTTATCAATTCTGGATTTTTGAGCTCTATCGTTTCCAATTCCCTGTAAAGGGAATCATAAGCTTCATCTGATATTTCTGGCTTATCTAGTACATGATACAAATACCTATGTTTTTCCAACAATTCTTTTAATTTATCCAATCTATCTTTCATATCTTTAATATTTGTATTTTATAGCTCTTTCCACTCTGCTTACACTTGAAGTATTGCAATTATTACTAGTAGAATCCCAACCCATATTATATCCGCGCGACTCTATATCAGTTTCAGGTATTAAAATACCCGAATCTTGATCTGGTACATATCGCTGGATTATGGTAACAATAGCGCATGAACCTAAATCACCATTTTTTACATGAAAGACAGTTCTGAATGTTCCGTATATATCTGATGTTGAAGGAAATTGTGCAATACCTCCAACGGGTATTCCACCACATAAGACTCCACCGCTCAAGTCAGGTGAGGATGTAGCAAACTTTCCCTTTCCATCCCAGTATACTGCACATTCAAGCCCACTATCAGCAGCATAGAATGCGTATACAGATTCACGAGCGGCAGATGATAGCAAAAATTCCTTTTTACTGATTGTAAGAATAGAAATACCTACAGCAAGTACAAGAGATGATACAAGAACAGCAAAAAGCAATGTATAGCCATTATTGTATTTTATTTTTCCATCAATTTTACTTGTTTTATTTATCATAATTGTATATTAAACATTTCATTTACCAGTGCCACACTGTTGTTTACTGTACCATTTGACCAATTCACAGTTACCGTAACAGTTATTTCATCTGATGATCTCACAGTTACAGAACAGCTTCTAGTAAATCTCACAAGTTCAACACTGCTACCAGAACAATCAGACACGATAGTAGACCATATTGATCTTTTGTCATTTTTTATTTTCTCCATCAGCTCCTGCGATAGATATGATGCAGTGATCTGATCTCTGGCGTATATAGACGCAGTAAGTCCTTTCTGCGCAATAGTCAGAGGTCCAGCAATTGAAATCATAAGTATGGTAATAGCTACCAATGTTTCTATTATTGTAAATCCACCATTTTGCATTTTTTTTAAATTAATTTTTTTCATTTATTTTATTCTTTGAGATACCATAGTTTTCAATGAAAATTCAGTTCTATCTTTTAGCTTTACACCAGTATATCCAGTAAATGAAAACTTTGCCCATGGTTGCGATACTACACTAACCTCAACATATGAACCTGTGATCACTATATCAGGAGAAATTAATTCTTTATAATCTGTAGAGTTAATCGGCGCATTGCATGATGTGGATTCAGCTTTATATAGCTTACTATTAGTAAATGCATAACCTTTTAGCAATACGCATGTACCACTTGACTGTGAAGTACGAAAGGTGATCATCCAATCCCCTCCAGTACTAGGGATACATCCCTGCGCTCCTGTATTTGAATTCACGGCATGTATATTATTGTCACAAAAATAATTACTACCAACTCTCATTTCTCGCGACATAGATTCTAATGTAAAATTTAAATTGTTAATTGCAGTTTTCAAAGCCAATGATTTTCTATTTGCATCCATTATTTTAAGCAATGCTCCGACAGCTACAAGAGCTACAATAGTAAAAATAGCAAGAGAAATTATCATTTCAAGCAAAGTAAACCCTTTTTCACTATTTATTTTTTTGTTCTTTATTTTATACATTTAATTTGAGACAAATATTTGCCCAGTTGACCGCACTACTATTTTTCTCGTTGCCCCATCTATTGATTTTACCTCTATTTCGCCATAAGCATTATTGCCATTAATTCTAGCATTGGGTTCTGGTCTATTGAAAGCAATAGACAGTGCATCAATGGGTGATGATTGGCAACTACTTTGATCTGTTCCAACACATAATCTGCTTATATAACTTCCACGCTTTATATTTGTCACTTTATTTAAATCTGATCCGACAAGGGAAAAAGATTTTTCATTTTTTACAAAACTTACAGTATATGTTCCGGTAAATGTATTTGTATTGCTATCACCTCTTGTGTTTAGTCCGTATGACTGAGCGCTACGAATACTTAGCGCTATATCGTATGCAAGATTTGTAAGTATTACGCCATTGTTAAATGTCCCGTACTTTGCCACAAGTAATGCAGTCATAATAGCAAAAATACTTACTGTTATCATCAATTCTATCAATGTAAATCCTTTTTTTTTCATTTTTATATATAAAAATATTCCATAAACGGAGTAAGGTCTATAACCTGTATACCAAATAATAACACTAGATACATTCCAAGTATAAGGTATGGACCAAATGGTATCTCGTATTTTGATTTGATCTTTTTAAATACTATATACATCCAGACAATACTTATGACAGACCCGATCCAAAATGCGAGAATAATAGCAGATATAGCAAGGTTGAATCCGAGTAACCAGCCAATACCAAAGACTATTTTACCATCACCCAAGCCCATCCATTTACCTTTTGATATTAACCACAGTAGAATAAATGGTAAAGCTAGTATAGGGCCAGACAAAAGTGATAGCCATGAGGGTATGACTATAGACAAATCAGGTGATATAAATAAATGCAGTAATGCTAGAGTACTAAATGTATATGACAGTGCATCTGGTATTATTTTATGTCTTATATCGTAAATAGTAATTACGAGTAGTATGCAGGTTATGAAAATATAAAATAATGTCTGAATACTGTTTGCAAATGTTGTAGGAGGAAATACATAGAAAATCATAAGGAACATTAATCCTGCAAGTATTTCAATTATTGGATATTGCCATGATATTTTGCTTTTACATTTTTTACATTTCCCTTTTTGAAATAAAAAACTAAATATTGGTATTAGTTCATACCATAGGAGATTTTTACCACATGAAAAACATTTTGATCTGCCATTCAATGTCATACCAGTGTTATATCTAAAAGACACGACATTCAAAAAACTTCCTATTATGATACCTAGTACGAATGAAAATGATAGAAAAAAACTTGACATTTATTTTGATTGCACACAATAGTAAGGAGGAGTGCATACTCCAGAAATAGGAATAGTGGGCGATGTAACACTTTCTGATGGAACATTGCCAGCATTTTCAAGCAGAGCTCTGAGTAAATAATCATTACCAGTAGAAAAATAATCGTAAGGAACACCATTATTAGTAGGTGTTTTGGAAATGAATGTACCTACCGTCATACCGTTACATATTTGAGTGCTTTCCGTTGTTGCTGTCGGATATGAATTGCAACGATCAAATACAAACTCTAATGTCAATTGTATCTGCGCTATATCTGAAATCTTTTTTACATCTCTAGCTCTAGATTTTGACGATGCTAGATTTGCCGAAACAATAGCAGTCAGTATTCCGATTATAGCTATTACTACAAGTAATTCTATTAAAGTAAATCCTTTATTAATTATTAAAAATTTATTTTTAAAAAGTTCTTTTTTCATTACCTTAATTATAGCAAAATTAGTCTATAAACAAAAACGGAGGAAACCGTTAGGTTTCCTCCGAGTGATAAAACTGATTTTCCTCAATTACCAGCTTTTGCTGAAAGTTGCTCGTTTTGAGCAGACTTTCTTTGTGATTCTTTCTCCTTAGCTGCCTGGATAATTTTGGCAGCATCTTCTTTAGTTATCTGAGTTCTTGTTCCATCAGAGTCTGTGAAGTAGAACCTTGCCATAACACTATTTTTAAACCAATTTTAGATATTGAATGAACATTATGTACCCCCATTTAAGTACACTTTCATTCAATGAATGC
>CAYHFF010000001.1:0-16307 GCA_964355845.1 uncultured Candidatus Saccharibacteria bacterium | reverse complement strand
ATATTGAATGAACATTATGTACCCCCATTTAAGTACACTTTCATTCAATGAATGCAGTACTTTAGGCACTTACATCTGGATAATTATCATACTATTATTCATATACAAGTCAAGGTATTTATCATAGAGCCTGTGGAAAAATCATATACCAGTAGAAGTGGCGCTTTCTAAAGCGCTTTCTGTATATACATTCACTGCATTCCACAACATCCAGCTATTCAATCCCGAATCATATGTTGCCTGTATTTGAGCTTTTACCATTTCAGGCGTATATGTAACATTGCCGATACTAAAGTCTTGCAACCATGGTCTAAGTTTATTAACTGATGTACTTGTAGCTGTTGCTCTACCGACAGCCTTATCCATTGCGTACTTTACAACTTCATACGGTTTACTTGCTGGATCTTTAAATCCCATAAAACCTTTTGGGTAATGAGATGGATAGACCATTGGCGCAACATAGTCAAAATGAAGTAGCGCATATTCCAATATTTGTCCTATACCCAAGTCATCAGTATTTGATGTAGTCATACCAAACAAATCTGCAGATATTGGAATACCCTTTGGTCTAAATTCATTTTCAATAAAAGCAAAAAACTCTTTTAATGCTATTGATTTCAATTTACCTTCGCTATATGTATAAACTATATCTTCAATATTTCCATCAGATGGATAGCGTATATAATCAAAATTTAATTCATCAAATCCCACTTTGTATGATTCATTGCCAATTTCTATAATATAGTCCCATACAGGTTTTGCTTCCACATCGAGCCATCCTAAACCTTTTTTATCTTTCCATACATCTCCGTTTATAGTTCTGACTGCATATTCAGGTTTTTTGTAAACTAAATATGAATCCTGAAAAGATGAAATTCTACCTATTACATATATACCCTTGTCATGTAGACTACCTATGAATTGTTTTATATTTGGTATTCTATTTTCTGTAGAGCCAATTTCCTTTATTATTTCACCATCATTTGTGAAGAAAACTTTACCAGTATAATCCTTTATATCTATAACTACAGCATTCAATTCTGTCTTATCAATCAATTCAACTAGATTTTCTCTAAGTTTTTTATTGCCCGCAACCCAGCTTGACATATATATAGCTTTTACTGATTCTGGAGTATTCACATGTGTTACGCGAAATGGTATAGGTAAAATAATATTCACCGTAGCATTTTGATCTGATAAATACGATTTACTTACAAATGAAAATTTTTGCACACCTATAATCATTGATACCAGTATAAATACTCCAAATACATAAGCTAAAGTTTTCATTTACACATTTGTATTTTGATTATCATTTTCAGTAAATATTGAAGAGCTAGAATTTTTATTTACTATTCTTTCATGCGGAAGATTATATGATATTGCAATTATGATTATTCCAGTCACTATCGATATTATTTCATGCCAATTGGAAGGAATCCCTACAAATAAAAATACAATTACCCAGACACCCAAAATACATAACCATTGTCTCTTTGACATATTTTTAAAATTTAAAATTAATTAGTATGATTATACTATAATTTTTAAAAAGTTTTCTATAGGCAGGATACAATAACTACAAATTCACCTCTTTGTTTTTCTTTATTCTTTAAAAGAATATCGTACACTTCACTTATGTCACCTTGTATTACTTCCTCATATATCTTTGTTATTTCACGAATTATTGTAACTTTCTTTTTTATATCTTTTAAATGTATAGATAGTGATTCCAGTGTTTTAATTATTCTATGAGTAGATTCGTAGAATACAATAGTCCTTTCTGAATTTGTAATCTCTTTAAAAATAGTCTCTCTACCCTTTTTATGTGGCAAAAATCCTAAAAAAACAAATTCATTACATGGAACACCAGATACTGATATTGCAGAAGTCAATGCTGATGGACCTGGAATTGCCTCAATTTTCAATTCGCCAGAGTGAATCAATTGACTGAACTCTTTCCTTACCTGAGAGATGAGCATAGAACCGGGGTCAGATATACCCGGAGTTCCAGCATCGCTTACAAGAGCAATATTTTTCCCTTCTTTAATTTTCTCAAATATTATTTCGGTTTTAGCTTCACTACTTTGTGCATGATAACTTATCATATGTGTATTGATCCCGTATTGATCAAAAATTCTTTTTGTCATTCTAGTATCTTCACATAGGACAATATCAACTTCTTTGAGTACTCTAATAGCGCGAAGAGTAATATCCTCTAGATTTCCTATTGGGGTAGCGATTATATAAAAAGTAGACATAAAGATATAATATACTACACTATCTATATGGCAAGTATAATATATGTCACAAAAGAAATTGAGAGGGCTTTAGGAATAGAGCCTATTGGTGATTATTATATTATTACAAACAAAACTAAATACTCAATAAGTATTCACGAGCAGTATCCAAATAATATATGGCTAATAGATAAAGGTGAAATTCTTGACACATTTGAATTGCTTATGCTTCCTGAAGTGCAAGAAATTATTTCAAAACACAATGCAAGTATTTTAGTATTCAAAAATACAATACATATAGAAAGTCTCTGCAGTGAGAAGAAATGGAAATTACTAAACCCAAGTTCAGAGCTTTCCGAAAAAATTGAAAATAAAATATCACAGACAAAATGGCTTGGTGATTTATCTTCACTTTTACCGCCCCACAATATAACTTTGGTAAAAAATATTGGAATAGATATTCTAGATCAGAAAAAAGTAATAATCATACAATGGTCCCATGGACATACTGGAAACGGCACATTGCTCATTTCAAATAATGACGAATTAGAGACTTTAAAAGAGAAATTTCCACACCGTGAAGCAAAAATAACTGATTATATAAAAGGCCCAATGTTTACTGTAAATATCGTAGTAACTCATAATATTATTCTTTTAGGAAATATAAGCTATCAAATAACCGGCATGATGCCATTTACAGACAATCCTTTCAGTACTATAGGCAATGACTGGGCTGTTACACATACTATTTTAAGTGAAAATCATATAAAGAAAATTGAAAATATTGGAGAGATAATAGGTCAGAAAATGCAAAGTGAAAATTGGCGAGGACTTTTTGGTATTGACATAATATACGATGAAGAGAGGGATGAACTAAAATTGATTGAAATAAATGCGCGCCAGCCAGCCTCTACAACATATGAATCACATCTTCAATCAAAATCAAAAATTCATGGTGTTCAAGGTATTACTACTTTTGAAGCACATATAAATGCATTGATAGAAAAATCAGTACCAGTATCACTTATAGAAATAAACGACGGAGCACAAATATTGCAAAGAGTTACAAAAAATACTAAAAAAATAGATATAGAAAAATTGGTGACGGCAGGATATAAAGTTATAGAATATTCAAATACAAAAGAAAATGCAGATTTGTTGCGCATACAATCAGAAAGAGGAATAATGGAAACGCATAATAAATTCAATAATAGAGGTAAGGAAATTATTTCACTGATCTGATCTAAAACCAGTTCAATCTGCGTAATTCTGTTGTAGATATTTTAGCACGCATAAAGGTATAATTCTCTGCATCATTTTTCCCAAGTTCATTCCATCTCTGTTCGATTATAGTTTTATTTATATCTGTTATATCTATTCTTCCATCATGTATACCGTGTCCATATTCACCATCAGTCGGCCATGCTACAGAATGTGTATAGTGCAAAGTAACTGGAACAAAATTTTGATATTCGATCTGATATATGAGAGCAATATGATCCCTTATCCTATCTACAGAATCATTACTTGCACTATTTATCATTACTATTATATCTCCAACCTGAATATCTTTTATTTCTATTATTTTACTATTTTTATTGTGAGCAAAAGTACGAACATCAGTATTTTCTACTGGCCTAATTCTAGATTTTATTTTTCCAAATATCCCCATTCCATACGGAAATGACAAATGTCTGTCTAATGTTCCTTTTTCTCTACTTTTACTTTCTTCATTTAAAATATAAAACACATAACCAGAACAATCTATGCCGATATTATTGTCAACTAATATTTTAACCAGATTTTCTGAATTTATGACTTTTCTATCTATTTTATTTATTGTAAGTATATGTTCAACCTCACTCCAAATATCCTTTGGGCTTCCTTTTCCAATAAGTTCTCGAAGTCCTGCCCTTTTGGCAATTCTTTTATTATTGAAATATGGTATTGAACAAATAGCATTTCCTATTTGAAAATTTTTATATTGATCTATCATATCCAATGCGGTTTTTGAAAGGGTTTTTGTATTCATATTTACTATATTATATTATCATAATTTTGCTAGAATTATCATTATAAATATGATATTCTAGAATGCATGATAAGCATACTAGAAGGAACAGCGGATCTAGCGTATATACTTGGTTTTACTATTTCCTCATGTATTGTAGCCTTTATTCTCTCACCAATACTTATTCATTTTTTATATAAATACAAGGTATTTAAGGGACAAAAAACAGAACTGAAAAATATAGAATCGCAAATAGGAAAAGACAAAACTCCGGTTATGGGAGGATTGCTTGTTATTGTCACTGTTGCGATTATTACATATTTTTTTAATTGGTCCAGAAGCTATACATGGGTGCCTATGAGTGTCATGCTTATATCCGCATTACTTGGAGCAATTGACGATCTACTGAACATTTATGGTTCCGAGAGAAGATCAAGAAAATTATCACAAATATTTACGCTAATAAAAGTTCATAGGGAATTGAAAATGAGAATATGGTATGTGATCACATTGCCTTGGTCAATATTTAAAAGAACATCCGTATGGCTTGGTTCTAGGACTAGTAAGGGAATATTTGTACATGAGAAATTATTTTTACAGTTTATTGCCGGATCTATAACTGCATGGTGGATATATGACAAGCTCGGAACCGCATGGCATTATTTATATTTTCCATTTGGTTATGACATATACCTCGGATGGATTATTATACCCGTAATAATTTTAATTGTTATGTTTACAGCAAATGCAGTAAATATAGCAGACGGAATGGATGGACTTGCGGGCGGAATGCTCATAACTTCTTTTAGCGCATTGACTATGATGAGCTGGCTCAATGGTTTTGGTGAAATAGCAGTGCTGAACGCTACTGTTGTCGGAGCTCTTGCGATTTATACCTATTTCAATATAAAACCCGCAAGATTCATGATGGGTGATGTGGGCTCACTTGGACTTGGCGCGCTTTTTGCAGTAAATACCATAGCAATAGGAGAAATAGGCTCAATATTCTTTCTTGGTTTTCTTTTCTATATCGAAGCATTTAGTGTGCTCATTCAAGTTGCTGGTAAATATATTTTGGGTCGTAGAATATTTAAAATGGCGCCAATTCATCACCATTTTGAAATAAAAGGCTGGAGTGAAGAAAAAACAATTATGCGTTTTTGGATTATTCATTTTATATTTGTAGTTTTTGGAATATGGCTAGCGCTACAATAATGAAATACCTAAATTGGAAAGAAGAAAAAATAATAGATAATTCACCAGAGACAATATCTAGAATGTATGATAATGGTTTTGTATTTACTCGTATAGAAAAAGGAATAATGCATCAGACTAGAAGTGTGAGAATTGACTTAAATGTTTTTGAATTATCAAGTGAAAATAGGAGAATATTGAGAAAAGGCGATAAAATTTTGATAGATAAATATACAATTCCATATATAGAGTATGATTGGGAAATAGGAAAATTGGCAAAAGATTTTTATGATTTAAAAGCGCCTGGGGATTTCTCGGTAAATAAAATCAAAGAAATAATAACTACAAATCACAATTTTAATACTCTTCTAGATTTCTCAAAACTTGGTTATGTAATATGTTATGAAAATAAAGAAATATTACACTATTCATATCCATTTTATGATTTAGAGAAATCTCCAAAAGATATGGGACTTATAATGATGACAATAGCTATAGCAGAAGCACAAACTCTAGGCCTCAAATATATATATCTTGGTTCCCTTCAAAGACCTACTGATATTTATAAATTACAGTTTTCTGGCATAGAGTGGTTTGACGGAAAGGTGTGGAGTAAAGATTTGGAGGAGGTGAAAAGGCTTTTAAATACTATCTAACTAATATAAAACAAATGTCCCGTGTGAATAACACAACGGGAACATTTAAATCTTATGACCCCCTGTTTACCCTGAACCAATAATGGATTGGATAGAGATCATAATTATCCAAAGCAACCTTATGATACAAACATTTATGAAAGGAAATCCCTTCACTGTTAGTCCTAAGAATATAGGGTGTTTCACTAGATATGTAAAGGTCGAGCTTTTTTAGTGCTTTTTTCAATTCCAAATAGTTCATCACTACACCAAAATTTATATAAGTGAAACTATCATTCACTATTATAGTGTGTTTCGGTGGCCGTTTCAGTAAATTCATAATTTCTCCCACGAACTGGAAAAATTTAACAACTCTACTGTCTGATTTTATTAATATCGTACTCATATTGTTTTTCAAGTTTCAAGTGCTATGACTGATTATATATGTACACCTAAATCTATAATATGTCAATACCGCACCATTTCCCCCTTACAGTATAATGACCTAATGCTAGAAAATCCCAAACACATACACATTATCGGTATATGCGGAGTAGCTACTAGTGCTATCGCTATTGCATTTCATAAAAAAGGTTGGAAAGTGACCGGCTCTGATAAGGGATTTTTTCCTCCTGTTTCAACCGAGCTCGAGAAGAATGGTATTTCTTTTTATGCTGGTTGGCATCCGGAGAAAATGGGAAATCCAGACATAGTTATGACTGGTGGCAGTGGAACCAGCCCTTCAAATCCAGAGGTAATATATGCGAATGAAAATAAAATACCTGTATATGATTACCCTCAGATATTAGAGAAATATTTTATAAAAAAGAATTCAATAGTCACCGTAGGCACATGGGGCAAAACTACCACATCTTCCCTTTTGTCTTTTATTTTAATTCAAGCAGGCATGAACCCAAGTTACTTCAGTGGTGGACTTTCACTTTCACATGATACAGGAGCATTATCAGACTCCGACTGGAGTGTGATGGAAGGAGATGAATATCAAGTGTCAATTTCCGACAAAAGACCTAAATTTGTTTATTACAATCCTACCCATCTACTGCTCACCTCAGTATCATGGGATCATGCGGATCTATACCCCACAGAAGAATCGTATTTCAAGGTATTTGAAGATTTGATAGAGAAACCAAAAGTAATAGTTGCATGCAATGATGACCTGGGTGTAAATAAAATTTTAAATGGCAAAAAAACGATAAGCTATGGAAAAACTCCTGATGCAGATTATTTTTATAATTCAATACATCACACAAGGAACGGTCTTTCTTTCACTATAGAAAATAAAGGTAATAAGTATGAAATACAATCACCTATGCTCGGCAGATTTAATGCGGAAAATATTGCAGGATGCTTTGCTCTGGCAACTGAAATAGGTATTGCTCCTCAGATTATCATAAAAGAAATTAAGGACTTCAAGGGAATCAAAAGAAGATTTGAAAAAAGATTTGAAGGTGAAACTACTATACTAGACTGTCATGCACCGACTCCTGAAAAAGCTCAGTCCGTGCTCCAAAGTATTCGTGAAGTGTATGATAAAAAAATACTTGCAGTATATGAACCAAATATTGGCGGACGACAGAGAGAGTCACTCTCAAAATATGACAATGCTTTCAAGGATGCAGATATATTAATAATTCCCCGCCTTACGAAATTAAAAATTGGAAAAAAAGAAGCCCCACTTGAAGGAGATGAATTGGTTTGCATGATTAAGAAAACCCATCAAAATACTCTATACATCGGAGACGATACGGTGCTTGTAAAATATCTGGGAGAAAACAGTGTAAAAGGCGATGTCATAGTCTTTCTCGGCTCACATGGTTTCCGTGGCATGATAGAGGAAACTATCGCCTCACTTTCTATTTCCCTTCATCAATAATCTCGCTAGACACTACAGCATTATCTATCTTTTTTATAAGCAAGGTAATACCGCAATGATTGCACTCAATAATCATCCCTATTTGCGTATTTGGATATCTTCCTAGATCTATTTCATTTTTACATTCTGGACAAATTGATTTCATATTTAATATTTTTATTATTTTATTCTAATATTACATAAAATGATATAATATATCAACATGATCACTAAACATGAAGAATTTAAAGAATTGGCAAAATCTCTAGAATTGAAAAGTCTTTATTTCAAAAGAGAGGATTTACATCCATTTGGTTCCCATAAAGGTAGATCAATTCCAAAAATGATTGATAGATACATAGATCATGGCATCAGGCATTTTGCTATATCTTCTTCGGGAAATGCCGCCCTTGCTGCTGCATTCTATATAACCATGCTAAATAGTCATGAGGATGTTCTAGGCAGAAATAAAATTAAACTTGATATTTTGATTGGACAGCATATCAATACTAGGAAACTACATAAATTAGAACCTTTTAAAAGTGAATACATCAGTCTAACTATGCATGAGAGACCACTTCAAACACTTTTTAATATTACAAAAGATGAAAACATAAAAGGACTGAGACAATCCACCGATGAATTTGCGCTTCTAGGTTATAGAGAACTCGGAGAAGAGTTGGTAAATATTCCAGATCTAAAAGCTGTTTTTATTGGAACATCATCTGGAACAACAGCACAGGCATTATCGGAATATTTTAAAGAAATAAATAGAGAAATTGAAATGCATATTGTACAAACTGCTTCATGTCATCCTATTTCTATAGATTTTGTTGATTCACTGGTTGATGAAGTATCAATTGCAGATGCTATAGTCGATCATAATGCAATAAGAAAAGATAAAATCATAAAACTTATAAATGAAAGTAGAGGCAGTGGATGGATAGCAACAAATGAACAGATAAAATCCGCGCAGGAATTGACAAAAAAACATACTGGATTAGCAATTTCTACAAATAGTGCATTGTCTATTGCAGGATTAATGCAAGCAGTATATACAGGCAAAGAATGGTCTGGTTCAGTTGCTTGTATTATATGCGGTGATTAAAGAAAATAATTTTTCTATAAATTTCTTACAGCTTTAATAAATTTTTCTCCTCTTTGTTTTCTTGAAATATGTATTCCAACTGCATCAAATGCAGGACTAAATAGTACAATATCACCCTTATTTGCATTTTTATAAGCTTCCACTACAGCATCTTCCAGATTTAATAAATGTAATAACTTTATATTGTATACTCTTTCTAGACTAGCCCTTTGCCCTATAGTCCCACTACCCGGCAAAAGAAGCACAGTATGCACATAAGTAGTCATTTCTTTTATCAGTTCACTATAATCAAAACTAGTATAAGCGCCACCCATTATAAGTATAATATTCCTATTTACAGATAAAGATTTTAATGCGGAAAGAGTAGACATAGGGGTAAGTGAACTAGCATCATTGTAGAACTCTATATTCTGTAGCTTTTTTACCATTTCTATACGACCCTTGAGGCCCGAAAACCCTTGTATTACCTCTTTTGCTATATCCCTTGATACTTTGAACAATTCCCCAGTCTGAAGCGCTAGAGCAGCGTTTTCTCGGTCATATATAGTATTTCTATGTGCTATCCATTCATTTGGTACACTACTTTCCCTTGTTCTAAGTATTTTTGCCCTAATTTCAATTTCATCCTTTATAGAATCTATGACTTCATCTGATGCAACTATAAAATTATTATAAGTTTGGAATTCTAAAATTTTCGGAGAAACTTTTGATATTATGACTGCAACATGCGGACTCATATGTATAGAGTGATAATATTGTATAAAATTCTCAGAAATTTTTACAACAATTACATCCCCTTTTTTAATTTTCTTTAAATGAGCAAGTGAACCATTTAAAGAATCCGAATCTATTACAAATAATCCTTGACCTACATAATCTATAAAAGATTTTCTTAACATTGAGTATACCAAATGAATTAATGTGCTTTTGCCATATGAACCCATGATGCCGACTAGAGTAACTGTTGGTACCAGTTTAAAAAATAAAATATCCGGATATTCGATTTGTATACCAGATTCTACAGCTTTCTTTAAAAAAGATGATTTTTTTGATATTTCAGGTGAAAGCAGTATCAGATCTGAATTCAATAATTCTTCTGAGTCTATTTTTCCATAACTTGCTTTAGTGATTTCTAAATCTTTTAAAGATGAGAGTATTTCAGATAACCTTTCTTCGCTTCTTATATCATATATTGAAACTGTGAATTTACTTTTAACCAGAAACTTTATATCTGCCAACATTTCTCCATGTGGTCCGAGTCCTATTACTGATATTTTCTTATCCTTAAAATAGTCTTTATAGTTCACTATTGTATTATAGCAAATCCTGGTCTTTATATGATTCTGTATTGATAATAATATTTTTTACCTTAATTAACTCTTGAAGTAAAGCTTGCATTTTTATTGTTTCTTCATTATTAGTACTTTCAAACATTGCAAATGCTGATAGTTTTCTCAAGAAAAGATTGTATATATCATTGAAATATTTTTCTAGTAAATCAATATTTCTGTTTTTAGTATCACTATTTTCGTCTTTTAAAATAAAAATATCATTTGGTCTATTTACCCCTTCAAAATAAATAAAATCATCAGATAGTATTCCATCTATTGTCGGGATGTTTATTGAATATGTTTTCATAATATTTTAAATTAAATTTATTAATATTTTGCCTGAATGCTAACATAAGTGCTTTTAGTGATTATCACATGATCTAGCACTTTTATTCCAAGTATATTTCCAGCCTCAATGAGTTGTTTAGTGATATCAATATCTTGAGTGCTAGGAGTAGCTATACCTGATGGATGATTGTGCGCCAATACCACCGCAACAGCACTGTATTCTATGGCAGAGCGAAAAACCTCTCTAGGATGGACTATATTTGAATTTATAGTACCTACCGATATGACTTCATCATGAACTATTCTATTGTGACTATTTAGATAAATTCCACGGAAATGTTCTTTTGATAAATTATGCATATCATATAAATATTCATATACATCTTTTGCTGTACGAATAGTTGTAAATCCAGAAGGGTTTTTGGAGTAAAATCTCCTACCCAGTTCACCGCATGCGACAATTTGACATGATTTCACTATAGGAATATTTAATTCCTTTGAAAGTCTTGACGAACTTTTTTCCTCAAAAACACTCTTTTCACCATAATCTCTTATTATTCTACTAGTGATTTCTAAAACCCCTTCAACCTTTGTTCCAGTATTTAATACTATAGCCAACAATTCCTGAAGTGAAAGTATTTCTGGACCATACTTTATGAGTTTTTCTCTAGGCTGACTGTCTTTTGGCAAATCATGAATTCTCAATACATATTCTCTGTTTATATTGTCTAAAAATAAATCCGAACTGGTACTTTTATAAGTTCTAACTATTTTGTTTTGTTTTTCTTTATTTATTTTTATAAGCATAATTTAATTATGCAGTAGATAAAATATGATAACAAGAGCATATTTTATAAAAATTTTATCAAAATTTCATTTTATGTGGATAACTCAAATTAATACTATATAGTTTCTATAAGCATCATATTTGTTTCAGTCATTTTACCAAATGGCATACCGGAAACAATAACAACTTTATCACCCTTTATAGCAATCTTATGTTTTATTGCAGTTTTTCTAACTACAGACATTATCTGCGTCATACTTCCAAACTTGGGTACCAAGATAACATGACAACCAAAGGTAAGAGCCAATTTCTTTGCTGTGTTTGTATTTGATGTCAATACAATTATTCTTTCTGCGGGTTTATATCTTGCTATCATGCTTGCGGTTCTACCAGATTCAGTTAGAGCAACTATAAATCTTGCTGCAATATTGTGTGCTGCTTGAACTGCCAACTGTGATGTAATATCTGTTATGCCATGTAAATCATGATATTCTTTTATAACATCATTTGTGTATACCTCCCTCTCAACTCGTAAAGCTACACGAGTCATCATGGACACTGCCTCTACAGGAAAATCCCCCAAAGTTGTTTCTTCTGAAAGCATTATTGCATCTGTTCCGTCTATTATCGCATTTGCAATATCCGAAACTTCAGCACGGGTAGGTACAGGACTCTTTATCATTGACTCGAGCATTTGTGTAGCCGTAATAACTGGCTTTCCGACAGCATTGCATTTTTGTATTAACATTTTCTGCACAATCGGAACTTCTTCGGCTGGTATTTCAATAGCCAAATCACCACGAGCAACCATGATTCCATCTGATAGTCTTATTATTTCATCAATATTCTCGATAGCCTCTGGTGTTTCAATTTTTGCTATTATCCCCGCTTTTGACTTTGCTTTTTCTAGTATTCCTCTAAGCTCAATAATATCTTTTGGTTTTCTCACAAAAGATAGAGCGATAAAGTCTACTTTGTTTTTTAACCCAAATTCCAAATCAATTTTATCTTTTTCTGTAATTGAACTAATTGACAGATATGCACCGGGCAGATTTACCCCCCTTTTATTTTTTATTTCACCGCCCACTAGTACTTTTGTGATCACATTATTTCCTTTTATATCTGTAATTTGTAATTTCTTTTTACCATCATGAAGTAATACATAACCACCAACTTTGACTTCTTTAGGTAAAAGTGGATAATTTACAGAAACTTTTTCTTCATTTCCCATTATCTTCTCTGTTGTTAGGATAAATATCTGACCTTCTTTCAAAATGATTGAACCTTTTTCAAATTCACCAATTCGAATTTTTGGACCAGCAAGATCTTGCATAATTGCAATATTTTTATCAGTTTTTTCTACAACTATTTTTAGATTATCTACTCTATTTTGATGTTCAGCAAAATCACCATGAGAAAAGTTCAGTCTCATTACATTCATACCTGCATCAGTCAGAGCTTTGAGCATTTCTACGGATTCTGTCGCAGGACCAATAGTACAGACTATTTTTGTTTTTTTAGCATTATTCATTAAATTTTAATAAGATGAAATGACATACTACTATAAAACAAGTCGTATTGCAAAGCACAGTTTATTGTTTTATTTTCTTGCCAAATCTAACCAAGAAAAATCCAGCGCCTATAAGTACCAGTCCACCGAAAATAAGAGATATTGGCCAGCCGAAACTATTTACAAAATATTCACCTGTAAATTTTCCGATAAAAATAAATATAAATATAGAAGTTATCTTTAGATATATATCATTTTGAGTAATTTTTGAAATGTATAGTCCTAAACATAATGATGCTATCCCTATAATTTCCCAGAATATACTCTGTCCTGGACTATATCCACCCAGTATCAATACCGTAGTGTAGAATGCAATAATTCCAAGCAAGTCTAAAAACCTTGAAATCGATCCATGACTTGTATTTTTAATATATGATGAAAGCAATAAGTAACATATACTCAATGCTAATGTTAAATATTCCATTATATCTATTAACTGCATATTTGGTGATAGAGATACCATGTATGAAGTTACAGAATACATAAATAATGTACTGAATCCTATAGAATATATTGAGAAAACAATTGAATTGATTGCAAGTAGAGATAGGATATACAGTATAGATAATGATATGAAGATTGTAGAATATATCCCAGGACCAAAACTTTTTATACCGACATAGTCCAATGTTATAAATATTGACACTGGTATGATACAACCAGATATAACCTGCATTATCTTTGCTTCAATTTCAGATTTTTTTATCATTATTCCAGCTAGGTATGTAAGTAGAGATATAAATACAAATATTGATGTTCTAACAATCTCTGGAATATCAAATGAATTTGCTACGACAAATAGACCTATAGGGAGTAGTATTATACTTATAATTTTCATTATTAAATGCATTCCTCTAGTTGATTCACCGTATGAAGTGACTAGTGAGGAAGAAAAATAAAACACAAATGACATACCCAATGTAAGTAATATTCTTACAATACTTGATAGATCTGACCAAAACCTATAAACCAAAGTAACTATACCTGTTAGTAAAATTATTCCTCCAATTATATATAATATTCCTGAAGCGGTCAGCTTACCATCTATACCGAATATATTTTTTATACTTAAATTATTTATATTTTGACTTTGAACAGATTGGCTATTTGAATTCAAAATATTTAAAATTTCCTCTTTACTTACTGTTCCTGATTTTAAACTAAACTCAAGGCCCGCAATCAAATCTTGTTTATTCATATTTTTATTATTTAACCCAACCTATTAAACGAAAATTATTCAATGAATAATAGTAATCTTGCTGTACACCATTTTGAATAGTTATTTTCTTTGAAAAAGAACCATTTTTCATATACAAACCGTATCTGTTATAATCACCACCACCTATCAATACCTCCCCTATAAGCCCACCGCCACCACGCCTATCACTAGATATAACTGTTCCATCGGGGCTTGAACCAGATCCGGTCAAATTCAACTCTTGAGCTTGTTTAAAAGATATTTCAGTAAAAGAATCGTTTGTAACATTGTATCTGTATAGAGTTGGGTATATCACATCGATTGCAACTTTATCATAAGCACCCTTCACTGAGTTATATACATTTCCAAATGCTGTGCTTGTTTCTTTTTCTATTTTTCCATTAACTACTTTATACGCTGACCATGAATTGTAATCTCCACCGTAGCAATTATTGTAATTAGTATTTTTACAATATGAATCTATTATATATACAAAATCGTATTTTGGATCAAAAAATAATTTTGGAAAAACAGCAAAACCTATTACAAAAAGAATTACCAGAAATGGCAGCGAAATCCCTAATATCAATTTAGTATTATTTTTCATATTTGATAATTATAACATGTTTGAATCCCAAAATCTTGCTATGCAAGACTAGTACTTAAATAACATTTTGTGCGCGTGCCAGGATTCGGTCACAGGTTCTCGCCTACTGGCTCGACCTGCGACCCCGACTCGCTCGCCTACGCTCGCTCCGTCTTTCTCATCCTAGCACACTACAATAAGCATAAATTAAAAATTACTAGCCGTAGCCAGCAATTTTTAATTTTGTGCGCGTGCCAGGATTCGAACCTGGGACCCCCCGAGTATCAGTCGAATGCTCTACCAACTGAGCTACACGCGCATGCTTCCTAGTAAACAAAATGAACTTATTTATATTTCTGCGCTCGTACCTACCAAAACAGCTACACGCGCATATAACAGTATGGAAAATATAGCAGAAAAAGACAGAGAGGGCAATTTTTTATCTCAGAATTTGTTTTTTAAGTTTATAACTATTTCCATGTTTTAATAACCCTATATACGAAGCGATAGTTGCCGGTCTAGGATTATTCTCTATATTTCTCAACATTCTCTTCTTTGTACTGGTTCGTAATACTCTATGATAAGGAAAATGCACCCAACCTAGGAAATCAATCCCAGATGACAGGGTTTTTATAGAAACTTTGTTTGGATGCAATCGGAGTTTGAGTTTTTCAGATAGGAATAATTGTATTTTAGGAATCAGACTTTCAAGCCAGTCTTTACTTTTTGATAAGATAACAAAATCATCTGCATATCTTATGTAATATTTAACTTTAATTTTATGCTTTATAAACTGATCAAATTCATTCATATAAATATTTACCAAGAGCTGAGATGTTAAGTTACCTAGTGGAAGACCCACACCCGTCTCACTCAAATGAAAACTGGATACGATCTTTGAGACAAGTTTGAGTATATCTTTGTCAAAAATGTATTTATTTAAAATATTCATAAGAATGTCTTGATCTATAGAAGCAAAAAACTTCTTAATATCACATTTAAGAACATGGACTGTTTTTGTATTATTTTGTGAGGCTTTATAGAAAAATCTCCTGAATCTATCTATTGCCCTATGTGTACCTTTGTCGAGCCTACAAGAAAAAGAGTCTGAGATAAAAGTTCTGTCAAAAAATAAATACAACTTTCTATGCAAAGCGTGATGTAATAATCTATCTCTCACACTAGCTTTATGAATATCCCTTTCTTTTGGATCATAGATCTTGAAAAATTCATAAACTAAATGTTTATATGTCATGTTACTTAGATTATTATGTAATGAAATAATATTACTCATAAGGTTTCTCTCAAATTCCTGTATATCTTTTCTATTCCTCTTTCTTTTTACAAACTCTTTCCAAGCCTCGAGTAAATTTTCGAGAGATATGATATTATTATAAGTATGTTGGAATTGAATTTTGGACATAATGAGGTTCAGACATCAGACATCAGACATCAGACATCAGACATCAGACATCAGACATCAGAC